>JAFZZV010000021.1 GCA_017828855.1 Oscillospiraceae bacterium
AAGTACGCCAGCGTCGACGGAGTCGGACAGATGGCGGGCTGGGTCCCCCATAAGAACATAGAGGAGACCAGGCAGATCCTTAAGAGCTTCATAGATGAGAAGAAGACCTTCGCGCTGGAGCTGGACGGAAAAGCCATCGGCTCGCTCGGTGTCGAATTCTATGACGAGAAACTGTTCCCCGAATTCGCAGACGTCAGGTGCCGCGAGATAGGCTACGTGCTGTCAAAGGAGTACTGGGGACGCGGTCTCATGCCGGAGGCAGTTAAGGAGGTTATCAGATACCTCTTTGAGAACGATCTGGTAGACATGCTCATGTGCGGTCACTTCGACTGGAACAGCCAGTCCAGGAGAGTCCAGGAGAAGTGCGGTTTCCGGGAATACAAGACGATAGACTACACGACAAGGGAAGGCAAGGCTGAGAAGGCGGAGATGTCCCTCCTGACCAGGGAGGACTGGCTGGCTCAGAACTCCTGACGTTTTTTAAACATACAAGATGAAGAACATCCGCTCCCTTTCCGGGAAGATACTGACGCTGCTGACGGCGCTCGCTCTCTGCCTCGGCACAGCTTCCTGCGGGAAGAAGGAGCAGGCGGAGCTGCCGGAGATATACGTGGAGAGCGAGTTCGCACAGCTTCGGACAGTGATAGTGTCGCGGTCGGAGCTCACCGACAGCGTGCTTCCTGTCTCCCAGAGCTACGTCAAACCGGAGGAGCTGGATCCCGAGAGGACCGAGATAAAGGACGGCCGCATCTACATGCATCCCGACACTGCGGTGATCGAGAGGATGGAGAAGGAGCGCCTTGAGCTCATAAAGGTGCTGGAGAAGTACGGGGTAGAGGTGCTGAGGCCCAGGAAGCTGACGCAGGCTGAGCTCGACCTCGCCACCGATCCGGACGGACCGACACACGGGAACGGACTCAGCAACTTCTTCGTGAGGGATCCGTTCATCGTGGTCGGGGACAGGGTCATAGAGGCGAATTTCCGCAAGGAGTACCGCAGGTACGAGGCGCTCACCGCGAGGGATATCTTCCTCGGCAGGTGCAGCTACGTGTCTCTGCCGGGATATGACATAGCCGACAGCGAAGCGGGACCCTTCCTGGAGGGCGGGGACGTCATCGTCTATCATAAGCAGGTGTTCGTCGGGAACTCCGGATACGGCAGCAATTCCGCGGGGATCGAATGGCTCAGGGACTATCTCGAGCCCTTCGGATACGAGGTTACCGAGGTGAGGCTCAAGGGTCTCATACTGCATCTGGACTGCGCGCTGAGCCTCGTGAGGGAAGGTCTCATGATCGTCTGCGAGGATTCCTTCGCGGACGGCATACCGGAGGCGTTCCGCGACTGGGACAGGATCACAGTGCCGGAGTCCGACGCGAGGCGCCTCGCCGTCAACGGCCTTCCGGTAAATGAGGAAGTGTACATTACAGACGTCGCTTTCGCGGACACGATCGGAAGGCAGCTGGAGCAGCGCGGCATAAAGGTGGAGTACCTGGACCTGTCAGCAACGAGAAGGTTCGCGGGATCAGCGCACTGCAGCACACTGGGAGTTTTAAGAGCAGACTGAAAAGGGCAGACGTAATGGACAACAGACTTATCGCATACTGCGGCGTGGACTGCTCGGTATGCCCTGACTTAAAGAGCGGGAAGTGCGCAGGCTGCAGAAACACCGACTGGAAGGAGGGCAGCATCTGCCTTCCGGTGGAGTGCTGCCGGAAAAGGGGAATAGACTTCTGTGGGCAGTGCGCACAGTTTCCGTGCTCAGACATGAAGGATTTCTACAGAGAATCCCCGGGCCATGAGCAGGCTTATGCCCTGATGCTCTCGATAAGAGCAGAGAAAGAGGTACAGTGATGGCGTTCGACTTCAAGAAGGAATACAAGGAGTTCTACATGCCCAAGGACAGGCCGGAGATCATAACTGTCCCTAAGGCGAATTTCATAGCTGTCCGCGGACACGGAGACCCCAACGCCGAGGACGGCGAATATCAGAAGGCGCTGGGCGTCCTGTATGCCGTCGCGTACACCATCAAGATGAGCTACAAGACCGATCACCGCATAGAAGGATTCTTCGAATACGTGGTTCCGCCGCTCGAGGGATTCTGGTGGCAGGACGGAGTCGCGGGCGTGGATTATTCCGACAAAGGATCCTTCAACTGGATATCCGTGATCAGGCTTCCGGATTTCGTGACGGAGGATGACTTCAGGTGGGCAGTTGAGACTGCGACGAAAAAGAAGAAGCTGGACTGTTCCAAAGCCGAGTTCCTGACCGTTGACGAGGGCCTGTGCGTGCAGATAATGCACACCGGTTCCTACGACGATGAGCCTGCGTCGGTGGAGAAGATGGACAGGTTCCTTGAGGAGAACGGCTACGAGAACGACCTGTCGGACACGAGGCTGCATCACGAGATCTACCTCTCGGACGCGAGAAAAACACCTCCCGAGAAGAACAGGACGGTCATAAGGCATCCCATAAGGAAGAAAGACTGAAAGAGAAACATTCAGGCGGTGGGCGCTGCCTGCGGGAGGATATTGAGATGGATATAGATGCGCTCAGAGACGACATAGCGCTCAGGCAGAAGAAGGGACTTCCGTACATCATCGGATCGGTTGTCATCTGGATCCTGATCGCCGTCGTGTGCAGCCTGGACATCCCCGTGATGACCAGGAACATGCTGGTGTTCTGCTGCTCCTGCCCGCTGCTTCCCATAGCGTGGCTGGCCGGAAAGGCCCTAAAGATCGATATCTTTGGCAAGGAGAACCCGCTCGGGAACCTCGGATTCATCTTTACCATGAACCAGATCCTTAATCTGCTGATAGTCATGTGGGTCTACGCTGCGGTGCCGGAGAAGATGGTCATGGTCTATGCGATGGTATTCGGTGCGCACCTGCTGCCGTATTCCTGGCTCTACAGGTCAAGGGCCTACTTTATATATGCGGTAGCGGTGCCCTTAATCTCGCTTATCGTCGGGATATACTGGAACGCGCTGTGGCTTTGCTGCCTCATGATCCTGCTGGAGCTGGTGTTCGTTATCATACTGTCCGCTGAGGTCAGGAAGCTGGAGAAGCAGACAGAAACGGCGGAAGGGTAAGGAGAACGGACTTGGTGTTCAGGAGAGCCGGATCGGATGAGATGCTGAGGCTGTGGGGATACGAAGACGCAGAAGGCGCTTCTCCCACGGCGAGATATTTCTGCCGCAATATAGATGGCGGAAACGCCCTCTTCTGGACAGTTGACGATGACGGTGAGCTTATAGGAGAGCTCTACGCTTTCCTGGACATAGAGGAGGACCGTGACTTCGCGGACGGAAAGGAAACAGCCTATCTCTGCGCGTTCCGCATAAGGAAGGACTTCCGAGGAAACGGGCTCGGGACACGCCTCATGGAGACGGTCCTCGGAGAGCTTAAGAACATGGGCTTTAGGAGGGCGACCATAGGTGTGGACGACGAGCGCAATGAGAGGCTCTACAGGCGCCTGGGTTTCGTCAGTGAAGTCAAATACTGCCATACCGATCCGTGCGCCAGGGACGAAGATATGC
>JAFZZV010000232.1 GCA_017828855.1 Oscillospiraceae bacterium
CCGGTGCCGTTGAACGGCACGCCTTTGACCATCATATGGATGCATACTTCGTTGATGCATCCTCCGCCGAACTGCTGTGTGGACATCACCCGGTCAGCCCACTTCCGGTCAGCCGTGAAGACATACATGGAGAGAGGGTGCTCCCGTTCAGCGATAACGTCCAGAACAGCGTCTGCATCCGTGTCTCTGAAAGGTACGACAGGCAGGAGAGGACAGAAAAGTTCCTCCCTCACTATCTCCTCGTCGATACTGACAGGATATATCACGGTAGGAGCGAACCGTACAGATCCGGGATCGCCGGTACCGCCGAATATGACCCGGTCGTGATACATTGCGGTCAGGCGCTCGCACTTTTCATATACTGCATCTGAGATCAGTTTCGGGTAATCCGGGTTTTTCTCAGGCTCCTCGCCTATCTGCCTTATGAACTCCTTTTTCAGTTCCTCAAGGAAAGGTTCGGCGATCTCTTCCGCAACAGCCACCTGATTGATGTTGATGCATACCTGGCCTGCGTTGCACAGTTTGAAGAACGCGATCTTGCGCGCAGCATCCCTGAGGTCGGCATCTTTTCTTATGATACACCAGTTTCCGGTCTCGCCGCCTAGTTCCAGCGCAACGGAGGTGAGATTTGCGGACGCCATCTCCAGCACATGCTTAGCGACTGCGGGAGATCCTGTATAGAAGATCTTGTCGAATCTTTCCCGCAGGCACATGTCCGCAACATCATGCCCGCCGTCGATCACCGTGATGTATTCCTCCGGGAAGGTCTCGGAGATCAGAGAGATGAGGGCCCTGGTGCTTGCGGCGGATTTCGAGCTCGTCTTCAGTACCGCCGTGTTACCTGCGGAGATGCTGGCTGCCAGGACTCCCAGCGTCAGGAGGATGGGGAAATTGAACGGGGAGATGATAAGAGACACGCCGTAAGGCATCTTGTAAACGGTCGTCAGAGTGCTCGGGAAGCATAAAAGCCCGCTGTAGTGGCGTTCCGGCCTTGCCCATTTTCTGAGTCCCTTCAGGATCTCGTTGACCTCAACTATGAACGGACCGATCTCGCAGAGATAAGACTCTGTCCGGCTTTTGCCTAGATCCTCATGCAAGGCATCTTCCAGCATCGGCTGATGATCGGTGACTGCCTGCTTCAGTTTTTTCAGCTGTGATATCCGCCAGTTTACATCAAGAGTAGCATTGCTGCGGAAAAACTGTCTCTGCTTCTCCACGATATCATGCACTGATTCCTGTGTGTGACCCAACGTTCTTCCCCCTGTCGTGAAGAGTCGTAATGATCCTGAAACTGACGCGCATATCTCAGGACGAAGTATGATATTAACTTGTCAATAATATACCTGATTCTGCATGGAAAGGAAAAAGAATTTGCGAAACGATACAGCACGCAAAGGATCAAAGGTCATCGACATCCCAAGAACAATGCTCGTTTCCGCACGGGGCTATGTAATATAATTAATCAAGAAACAGTAATGCAAGAAAGGTACGGAATAATATATATGGATAAAGAATTCCTGTTCGAGATGCTCAGGACAGGTTCTGTGGACGGAAATGAAACGGAACTGGAGAAGAAGATCTACGATCACATGCAGGGAAAAGCGGATCAGGTGACGGTTGATGAGATGGGAAACGTCACGGCGATCGTCAACCCGGCAGCGCAGTTCAAAGTGCTGCTTGCCGGTCATGCGGATGAGATCGGCTTAATGGTCTCCGCGGTCGGCGAAGACGGAAGCCTTATGGTCAGAAAGATAGGCGGGATCTATGTGAACACTTATCCGGGTCATAAAGTGCGCATCTACACAAACAGCGGCATCATATACGGTGCTGTAGCAAATTCTAGGGAGATATCAAAGAACAAGGAACTGGAGGCTTCCGGTCTGCGGATAGACATCGGGGCAAAAGACCGCGATGATGCTCTGAAACATGTCCAGCTCGGAGATACCGTGACTTTTGACACGGACGTGCGTGAGCTCCTGAACGACCGCATCACCGGAAGAGCTCTGGATGACAGAGTCGGAGCCTTCATAGTGATGGAGGCGGTCGCCGCTGCAATGGAAAAGGGAGCGTCAGTCGGCTGCTATGCCGTAGCCACCACCGGTGAGGAGACTACCGGGAACGGAGCGTATTTCACAGCATCCAGAGTGAGACCTAATATAGCCATCGCCGTTGATGTGACATACACCTCAGACAACTGCGACATCAGCGATGCGGAGACCGGTGAGATCTCGCTTGGAAAAGGACCGGTACTGTGCAACAATCCCACGGTCCATAAGAAACTGAATGCATTTCTTCGCGCGGCTGCCGAGAAGCTGGGAATGGCTGTACAGACCGAGGCTGCAAGCGGCTACACCGGTACGGACGGAGACACCATGCATCAGACCGGCCCGGGAGTACCGTTTGCGCTGGTGTCAATCCCGCTCCGATACATGCACAGCCCGGCTGAGGTCGGAGACCTAAAAGATATCCAGAACTGTATAGATCTGCTGGCTGAGTTCCTTGTGAACTGCACCGCAGACATGGAACTGAAGCCGTTCTGACAGTATGTAGACTCGGAACACTAGCTGTAAATAACAAGAATTTCACAACAGGAGAGATACAGATGGAAAAGACAGTCAGGATAGAAGGAAGGGATATACCGGTAGTCTGCGAGACTGATGTGATAGTGGTCGGGGGAGGTCTTGCGGGGGTCGCAGCAGCTGTAGCTGCTTCAAGGCACGGCGCGAGGGTCACCCTTATAGAGAAGAGCATAGTACTGGGAGGGCTCGCCACACTGGGACATGTATGTGCGTATCTGCCCATAGATGACGGAAGGGGACACAAGATCTACGGAGGACTTGCTGAGGAGCTTATGCGTGTATGCGTTAAGTATTCACAGAACTCCATTCCCGAGCAGTGGAAGGACGGACCGGATGTCGCACCTGAGGACAGTCCCAGATATATGTCCAACTTCTTCATTCCCCACGCGGTGCTGGCGCTGGACGAGCTCGTGCAGCAGGAAGGCATAGATGTCGTGTTCGACACAGTGTTCAGTGAACCTATAATGGAAGGAAACACCGTGAAGGGGATCGTGGTGGAGAACAAATCGGGCAGGACCGCGTACATGGCCAAAGTGTTCGTGGATGCCAGCGGAGACGCTGACCTGGTATTCCGTGCCGGAGCAGAGACTGAGACCCTCAAGACCATAGTGTCCCACTGGTTCCATGAACTGGATTTCGATGCTATGCAGAAGGGCATAGAGGAAGGTGACATGCTGAGAGCGGTGCCTCTCAGATGGCTGGGACTGGTTCCCAGCGGCCAGGCAGGAGACGAGAACATGGAACTGACCTGCGACGGGACCACTTCAGAAGGAGTGAATGAGTATATCCGGCTGTCCAGAGGTCTTGCCCTCGACTGGCTCAAGGCGCATCAGAGACCGGACTACGCAATGCTGACTCTCCCTTTCATGCCGCAATTCCGGATGACCAGAAGACTGATAGGCAAAGATGAGCTCAGGTATGATGGAGAATATCACATCGAGAGCTCTGTCGGATGCGTGATAGCTTCTTTGGATGAACCTGCCACGGTCTACGAGTTCCCGTATGAGGGACTAATAACAGATCTTCTCTCCAATGTGCTCGCGGCAGGAAGGATGGTCTCCGCCGCAGGCAGAGGATGGGCTATTATGCGGTTCATTCCCGCATGCGTACTCACCGGGCAGGCAGCAGGTACAGCCGCGGCTCTTGCTGCGGCAGAAGGCTGCACTCTTCAGGAACTGGATGTGAGCGAGCTTCAGAGACAACTGGAGCAGGATGGGGTGAAGTTACACCGCCCTGCCGGGACGGAAGGAAATGTTCCTGTCAGGAGAAGAAGGGAGCCTTCCGCAGGAGAAGCAGAGGGCCCTCAGATAAACAGGTTCTACGTGCGCACCGATGACAGGCAAAAGGATACCTGAATGAGACAACAGGCATGCAGGCTCTTGCACAGAGGGCCTGCATGTTTTCTGCGGATAACATCGAGTCGGACATATACATAATGAATTGATGTGAAATAAATACAGAAATGGTACGATGTAATCAGACAGAAGATCCCGGGAGAAAAAACGATGAACACAGCGTTTGAATGTCACGGTCACCTGATGATGGACGGGAAAGACTTCGCTGAAGCCCGGAGGAGGCACGGAAACGGTGTGGATACCGGCGCACTTCGCGCGTCTCTTGCTGCGCTGAATACTGCCGGGATCAGATTTTTCCGGGACGGAGGCGACGCATACGGTGTCTCTGCAGCGGGCAGAGATATCGCACCGGAGTATGGGATCAAGGTCATCACGCCGGTGTTCGCCATCCACAAACTCGGCCTTTACGGTTCCATAGTCGGGAGAAGTTACGACGATATGCACTCGTTCCGCCGGCGTGTCGCCGAACTTAAAGAGGCGAAGGGCGATTTTATCAAGCTGATGCTGTCAGGGATCATCACTTTCAGGTACTGGGGAAGTCTCTCCTGTGAAGGCGTGAGACCTGATGAGATAAAGGAACTGGTGAATATCGCTCACGGAGAAGGTTTGAGCGTGATGGTTCATGCCAACGGAGCACAGACCATACGCGCAGCGGCGGAAGCCGGAGCAGACAGTGTGGAACACGGCTATTTTGCAGACCGGGCAGCTCTTGATGCTATGGCGGAGAACCGCGTTATCTGGGTCCCCACACTGGCTGCGGTCGAGGCGTTCATCGGCAGAGAGGGCATAGACCTGGCAGTTGCCGAACGGACGCTTGATGAACAGCTGCACTGTCTTTCAAAAGCGCGGGAGATGAGGATCACCGTAGCCGCAGGTTCGGATTCCGGTGCAGTAGGCGTGCCTCACGGCCAAGGGACTGTCAGGGAGCATTATCTGCTGATCCGTGCCGGCTTCACAGAGGAAGAGGTCAGTGAAGCTAATGAAAGGCTCTGGAAGAGATTTTGCGGAAACTGCGAATGAGAGTCGTTACGGATCCTGTGTCCCGAAGTACAGACACGGAAGGATGTGGAGTCACATTTAAGTGCTCCGAACCTGTGACAGCCAGCAGACAAAGCGACTATACTCAGGAAGGGCACATTATATTTGCGAAAACCGGAGGTGGAAGATGAGTAAAACTAACACGGCTGCAACAAAGATCAGAGAAGCTCTGCATCTTACTCTGAACATTCAGGCAGTGAAATTCATAGAGGATCCTTCCGAGGTACCGGAGAACGTCCTGATCGCCAGGGAGAGTTTCGGGCATCTGTCTCTCTGTCAGGCATTCGCGCTGGTAAAGCGACAGGGACTGACTTTGTATACCGACAAGAACTCGGAATGGTGCTGGGCACCTGTGGTATCTCTGGGCTATGCGGACTGCTCTCCTGGAACAGAGAGCTTTGAGGTGATCAAGCCTCTGATGGGGATCACCGATCCAGAAAAAGCTCAGAAGTTCTTTGAAGAATATCCGAGACTGCCTCTCGGAAAGTACAGCGGACTGCTGATGGCTCCGGCTGACAAGGCGGAATTCGAAGCGGATGTGCTGCTCATAAACTGCGACGACAACTTCCAGATGCGTTCCCTTATCTCGGCAGTCAAGTACAGAAGCGGCAAGATGCTGGACGTAAGGCTGGATCCCATAGATTCCTGCATATACACCCTCGTCAGGAGCTTTATCACCAAGGACTACTCCCTGGCGATCCCGGATCCGGGTGAACAGGAGAGGGCACTCACCGGGAAGAACGAGATCATAATGGCTGTGCCTGCTGAGAAACTGGATGATCTGATGGCCGGCATCACAGCCCCTATGTTCCGGCATGTCCAGGATCCGGAACTTCCGGATGAGATGGAGTTCGATTTTGCGCGTCCGCCGTTCTACAACACGGTGTTCAGACTGTGGGGAATGGAGGAGGGTCCTGAATGGTCCTTCCGCAGGCCGGACTCGGAAAAAGACGGCTGAAAGAAGCAGCATGCTTCGAGGAGCATAAATGGAGATCAGATACAGAAAAGCCGAGATCGCAGATGCGGAACTGCTGATAAGCATCTACGATGCGGCTTTCCGGAGCGACTTTGACAGATACGGTGAATGTCCCGCATACGGAAGGACCAGGGAGATGATGGAACAGTCGATAATCGATTTTCCAAAGTTCCTGATCGAATATGACGGCAGACCGGTCGGCTGCATCTCATGCAGAGAACTGGAGAGCGGAGTGTACGAGGTCGGGTGCCTGTGCGTTATCCCGGAGTTTCAGGGCAGAGGCATCGGAACTGATGCTATGGAATTTGCGAAAAGGCACTTTGCCGGATGGAAGAGATTCACACTGATAACTCCCGTGGACAAAAGCGAGAACGTAAAGTTCTACACAGAGAAATGCGGTTTCAGGATAGAGGCCACGGAGATGGTCGGGAATGTAAAGGTGCACAGGTTCGTCCTGGACAGGCAAAACTGAAAAAACAGGGATATCACAGAAACATCCGCCAGGTGAAACAACCCCGGCGGATGCTTCTGTGTGAAATTAAACTATTCGTCGTAAAGCAGTGCCCCGAAGAACGTTACCGTATTCTGCCCGCCGTTGTAATGCAGACCCGCTTTTCTGGCCATCTTGGCGATATTGAACCCATATCCTTCTATCGTGTGATGGAGCATGCCGGGGTACCTGCATGGCGCGTCGGGCCAGGTGCATTCGGCGCATCTGTCGCAGCCTTCGTTTCCGAGGAACAGGCTTCTGCTCAGGATCGGACTGATGAGCTCGTCGAAGCGGTCCACAGTGCGTCTGAAGTCCGTCATGGCGTTCTGTATCCCCAGACTGTCGTAGCTTCCGGATAGTTTATAGCAGCGGTCAAAAAGCAGCATGCGGCTGAACCGGTTACAGCGCTCGCGGCACTCTTCAAGAGATCCCGTCGCGGGAGGGCATGCCCAGGTCTTGTTGTGGTTCCTGCAGCCGTTTTCACAGAAGTCCCTGACCCAGTCATCGAACTCGAGTTCAGATATTTCCAGCGGCGCAATCTCGCTGATACCAACGCGCCTGGCATTTCTGTATATCGTTTCGGTAAGTCTTTCGGATCTGTCCATTGTTTCCTCTTTTCTGCAGAATGTGCCGCTCCGCGAGCTTCGTACAGATAAGCCGCGCGTTTTCGCGATCGATCTGTTGACTCCTTCACGTTAGACTAATCTTAACATATATTCGGCACCTAAGGGCAAACGGTACGTGCTTGAACATAACGTGTTTCTTTCATATATTAAAATCAAATAATTATAGGAGGCACTAAATGGAGATCAACAGAAGATTCTACTGCGATGAGCGCACCGAAGTGGAGACTGCTGAGGGCAGGGTCCGCGGCGCGTTCCTCAACGACCACTACTATTTCCGCGGGATCCCTTACGCAACAGCAAAGCGCTTTGAAATGCCCGAACCGATGCCTCACTGGGACGGATTCAGGGAAGCCGTGACGTACGGCCCGACAGCTCCCACTGTCCAGAAACCGTCAGTTCTGGGAAGAGGCACGCTGACGCAGCAGCCTCTGTTCGGATACAGGTTCTGGCCGGAGGACGAGGTCTGCCAGTACCTCAATGTGTGGACCAGAGAGATCAAGCCCGGCCGCAAGCGCCCCGTAATGGTCTGGGTGCACGGCGGCGGCATCGGCACCGGTTCCGCTATCGAGCAGATCTCCTTTGAAGGAGCGAATCTCTGCCGTGACGGAGATCTGGTGGTGGTGTCCTTCAACCACAGGCTGAATATTCTCGGATATCTTGACATGTCCGATTTCGGCGAGAAATACGAGAACTCCGCTAACTGCGGAGTTGCCGATATCGTGGCGGTCCTGGAGTGGATCCACCGAAACATCGACAGGTTCGGCGGCGACCCGGAGAACGTGACGCTGTTCGGACACTCCGGCGGCGGCGGAAAGATCCGCAACATCATGCAGATCCCAGCGGCCGATGGACTGTATCACAAGGTCATTTTCCAGTCCGGACTCATGAACATGGGCGGAAAGCCCGATCCCGATGCAGGACGCAGAGTGGCGGACCGCATGGTTGAGCGCCTGGGATATACAAAGGAGACTTTCGACGAGTTCTGCAAGGTCCCGTTCGACGTTCTCAGACAGGCATATCTCGATACCATGGCTGAATTTGCAGGCCAGGGCGGTTTCTTCGGGGGACTGGGCACCAAGCAGAACGACTACTACATCGGCGAGCCCCATATCGTAGGTTTCAATGAGTACGCCAAGAAGGTCCCGGTCATCGCCGGTTCCGTACAGTGCGAGTCTGCTCTCTACGCTCCGTTCCACCGCTATGACAGTCCTGAGTCGGAGAAGGAAGCACTGCTGGACGGCATCCTCGGAGACAAGAAGGAGGAGACTGTCGCGGAATTCCGCAAGGCGTATCCGGACGGAGACCTGCTGGATCTGTTCGCACTGGACTACATAGTGCGCAAGGGAACATACGACTTCCTGGACCTCAAGGATCAGTTCAACGCCCCGCAGTACAACTACCTTATCACATACCGCATGCCATATATGGGAGGCATGCCTTCCTATCACGGCATCTGCCTGCCCCTGGTATTCGGCAACACGGAGTACGTAGATGCGTTCAACGAGCCCGATCTCGTGGCGCTGGGACAGAAGATGCACCAGGCATGGATCAATTTCGCGACGAGCGGCGATCCCAACGGCGGTGATGTCCCCAGGTGGGAGAGATACGCGAAAGAAGAGGGCGGGACCATGGTGTTCGACCGCCAGTGCGGCATGAAGTACAATTTCGACCGTGAACTGATCCGCATCTACGAGGAGAACACGAACTTCAGGAACGCCTTCATGCATCTCTGATCGCCGGTAAACATGGTCATGTCCCGCCGGATATGCAGGAGAGACCATCCTATGTGAGACCTCCTGCCGTCAGAGAAGACTGATGACCTGCGCATCGCTTCTGCACAGAACAGTTAGTTGAGTTTAGTTCAAAAAAGATAGACCGGCCGGAAATCGGACTGCGGACCGATTTGGGAGATATGCTGAGAGGCAGCGGATCTACATAGATCGCCGGGTACGATCCGGTCACCCGATCCAATATAAGGAGGAGTCATAAAATGCCAAAGAGTTTTATCTCGAATCCGGATTACCCTGTGGTGTCGACAGAGAAAGGCCTGATTAGAGGTTATCTGTATGAAGGCGTCTTCAACTTCAAGGGGATCAAGTATGCCAATGCGAAGAGGTTCCATAAACCGGAGCCGGTGGAGCCGTGGGAAGGTGTAAAGAACGCGCTTTCCTGGGGCTTCAACTGCCCGACCATGACTGAGGACAGCCGTGACGAGACAGCTTATCTCGATCATCGTTACTGGCCGAAGAACGAGAATTGCCAGTATCTGAACATTTGGACCACGACCATCGACAAGACAGCAAAGAAGCCCGTTATTCTCTGGATACACGGAGGCGGCTTCGCAGGATGCTCTGCCATAGAGCTCCTGTGTGCAGACGGCGAGGAGATGTGCGGATACGGCGATGTCGTTATGGTAAGCCTGAATCACAGGCTCAACATCCTGGGATTCCTTGACGTTTCCGCGTATGGCCCGCAGTACGAGAACTCTGGAAACGCGGGACTCGCTGACCTGGTCATTGCTCTCGAGTGGATCCGTGACAACATAGCTGCGTTCGGAGGAGATCCGGATA
>JAFZZV010000233.1 GCA_017828855.1 Oscillospiraceae bacterium
GGCAGGGTGGCAAACAGGATAAGCAACGCGCTGATCACGGTAGACGGCACCGAGTACAGGCTCACACCGAACGAGAACGGGAACTGCCATCACGGAGGAGCGCTGGGGACGCACGACGTCAAGTGGGAAGGATCACTGGAAGGGGAGACCGCGGTGTTCCGCCGTTTCTCACCCGACGGGGAAGAGGGGTTTCCCGGGAACATGGATATCGAGGTCAGATACAGACTGGACAACGAGGCGTTGCACATATATTTCAGGGCGGTCACTGACTCTCCGTGTCCCGTGAACCTCACTAACCACTGCTATTTCAACCTGGCGGGTAATGGGACCATCCTCGGTCACGATATGACTATCGATGCCGACAGGTTCACCGAGACAGGACCCGGAAACATCCCGACCGGAAGGTTTATAGAAGTTGAGGGGACACCGTTTGACTTCAGGATAATAAAACCGGTGGGAAGAGACATCGGATGCGATGACCCGAACCTCATCGCGGCACGCGGGTATGACCACAACTACTGCCTTAACGGAAACGGCTTCAGGGAGGTCGCGGTGCTGGAATGCCGCGGGAGCGGTCTGGGGATGAGGGTGATCACCGACATGCCGGGAATGCAGGTCTATACCGGGAACTTCATTACGGAGGAGACAGGAAAGAACGGAACGGCCTATGGCAGGAACACTGGCATTGCGCTGGAGACACAGTTTTATCCGGATTCACCCAACAGACCTGAATTCATGGATATAACGCTGAGACCGGGTGAGACCTACAGTAGCGAGACGGTCTTTGCTTTCTTCACCATATGACAACAAGATGTATCAGACTGAGAAGATTATACAAGAAGTAAATGGTGTCTCGTATGAGATCACCATGACACGAAAAAACGTCAAAAGGATGACTCTAAGGATCGACAGGCAGGGAAATCCCTGCCTGTCTGTTCCGGTTCAAGCCTCAAGAGGCGAGATATGGAAATTCATGATGTCCTGCAGCGATTGGCTCTCAAGATATGCGGGCAAAAGGACTTTCTTCACACTGCCGGAAGAGATACATAGCGGGGACGAAGTCATGATACTGGGAGAACTCCGACAGATCTTTCTGCAGAGGGCAGGAAAGCCGTCACTGTCCTTTTCCGACGGATCTGCTGTTCTGGAACTTCGTGATCCCGAAGACCCCGTGAAAGCAGCAGCGGCTTACGAACGCGCGCTGAGAGAACTGGCGCTTCGCGTATTCAAAGCGAGATTGCGCAGGTATCTGCATATCATACCTGAGAAGTATGGGACACCTGAGATAAAGATCAGGAAGATGACGTCCAGATGGGGTAGTGCGAACCAGACGACAGGAGAGATCCATCTGAGCCTGTACCTGATCAAAGCGCCGGTGGAATGCATAGATTCCGTTGTGCTTCATGAAGCAGCCCATTTTACATACATGGATCACGGCACGAAGTTCTATGATCTACTGACAGACCAGATGCCTGATTACAGGGAGAGGAGCAGGAGGCTGAAGAACTATGCCAGGAGCTGAAATGGAAAAGAAGGATGGTTCGGAGAGGATCTCATTCCTGTGCAGAGAGCTGGAGCGCTGTTACGGTAAACAGACCGCAGACAGGATACTGGCAGGGATGTCTTCCAGGCGAAGGAGCTCATTCCGCGTAAACCGGCTCAAGACGGATGCGGATAAAATGGAGGAACGTCTTAAGGAACTGGGGATAGGCTACAGCAGAAAAGACTGGTTCAGCGACGCGTTCGCCATAGACCCGGCTGGGGAGAGTGCGCTGAGGGAAACACCGGAATATGTGAGCGGTGAGATATACATGCAGAACCTTTCGTCCATGATCCCTCCGCTTATGACAGACTACCCGGAAGGGACCGACGTGCTGGATATGTGTGCGGCTCCGGGGGGAAAGACGACGGAGATCGTATCCCTGAGCGGTGGAACAGTCGGTGTGACTGCCTGCGAAAAGGACAGGATACGGGCTGACAGACTCAGATATAATCTTTCCAGACAGGGATGTACAGGTGTCAATGTGATAAACGGGGATGCAAGGAAGTTGGACAGTATGCTCAGGTTCGACAGGGTATTCCTCGATGCGCCTTGTTCCGGAAGCGGCACGGTGCTTACAGGAGAGCCGGAGACATACAAAGCGTTTTCAGAGGAACTGGTACGCAATTCCGCCGTTCTGCAGCTTCAACTGTTGAAAAAAGGCATTTCTCTGCTTAAAAGAGGAGGGATACTAATATACTCCACATGTTCTCTGCTTCCGTCGGAAAACGAGGAGATAGTGAGAGCGGCTGTCCGGAAGGGGGAAACTGAGATGATACAGGCTCCGGAGATCCTCAGAACGCTGCCTCTTTTGGAAAGCTCTGTTCCTGAGGCAGTGCTTATCTGCCCTGATGAGGAGCATGAAGGCTTTTTTGCGGCAGCTATCCGTAAACTATAAGGTTCTTGTTGCAGTCTTTATGATGTTGAAACGCGGAAGAACGAGTATAATAAACAAGTGACCGCAGTCATAGAGGCACCGGGCGGCCAAAACATCAGAATACGGGAGTTGTAAAAATGGCTAAAGACGAGATAGTATCTTCAGTCAGGACACCGTGGAAAAAGAATCTCGGAAACGTACCTTTCCACATGGAATACCCTCAATGCTCGCTGTTTGAGGCAGTCAAGGCATCTGCCGACGAGAGGCCGGACAGCGACGCGCTGATCTTCATGGGAAGACACATCAGTTATAAAAAAATGATTAGGGAGATAGAGACCTGTGCCAAAGCCCTCCGCACCATCGGCGTCAGGGAAGGAGACCACGTCACTATAGCTCTCCCAAACTGTCCGCAGGGCATCTATATGTTCTATGCTGTCAATCTGGTCGGAGCAGTAGCAAACATGATCCATCCGCTTTCAGCAGAGAAGGAGATAGAGTTCTATCTCAATTTCTCAAACAGTGTCACTGTCGTAACGCTGGATCAGTTCTATGACAAGTTCGAGGCCATCAGGAAGAACACGCCATGCGTAGTAAATATCGTGATAGCTTCCATCAAGGACGAGCTCTCCAGACCGCTGAGAGCCGGATATATGCTCACGGAAGGGAGAAAGATCAAAAAGATTCCTGAGGATGCTCCGGTCATCCGCTGGAACGAGTTCATGAAACTCAGCAGGTCATGCTTCTACAACTACGCAGTGAAAAGAAAAGCCGATGATCCTGCAGCAATACTTTATTCGGGAGGAACTACCGGCACCACCAAGGGTATAGTGCTCACGAACTACAATTTCAACGCACTGGGATGTCAGGTGAAGGCAACCAACCCGATCTACCGTGAAGGAGACAGGATGCTTGCTGCGATGCCTATCTTCCACGGCTTTGGTCTTGGAGTGTGTATACATACGATGCTGGAAGGCGGTGGTTGCTGCGTTCTGGTCCCGAGGTTCACAGCCAAGTCATATGCCAGGGATATCATTAAATACAAATGCAATTTCATCGCCGGGGTGCCGACTCTGTACGAGGCGCTGCTCAGACTCGATAACCTGGAAAACGCAGACCTGAGCAGTTTGAAGGGAGTGTTCTCGGGAGGAGATTCTCTCTCGGTGGAACTCAAAAAGAAGTTCGACAAATTCCTGTATGACCATCACGCTACCGTCCAGATCCGCGAGGGGTACGGGACTACAGAGACTGTCACTGCCTGCTGCCTGACACCGATCCATATGACAAAAGAAGGGAGCATAGGACTTCCCTTCCCTGACACATATATCAAGATAGTCAAGCCCGGGACGGACGAGGAACTTCCGTACGGGGAGGAAGGAGAGATACTCCTGGCCGGACCGACTGTCATGAAAGAGTATCTCAACAACCCTGAAGAAACAGCACAGACTCTCCGTAAACACGCAGACGGTATGACATGGGTATATACCGGAGACCTCGGATATATGGATGATGACGGCTTCATCTTTTTCCGCGGAAGAGCGAAGCGGATGATAGTTACGTCCGGTTACAATGTCTATCCTGCGCAGATAGAGAACATCCTGGACGCGCATGAGAAGATCCACATGAGCTGCGTGATCGGCATACCTGATGATTACAGGATGCATGTTGTGAAGGCATTCGTCATGCTCAAGGAAGGCGTCCCCAAAACAGAGGAGACGAAGGAAGAGATAAAGGAGTACTGCAGAAAACACATAGCGAGATATGCGGTCCCGCGTGAGATAGAGTTCAGGGACGATCTCCCGAAGACACTTGTAGGTAAAGTAGCCTACAGGGTGCTGGAGGAGGAAGAAGAGGCGAAGTACCAGAGGAATAAGGACGCGACGTCGCTTCTCCCGGAAGGTGACAGCCGTAAGAAATAGTTAAGTGAAATGAGAAAGCCCGTACAGCAGAGACGGTAAAGACGTCTCTGTCACGTGCGGGCTTTTTGGGTTCTGCACAAAGCTATCCTGATATGTTTCGTGCGGCGATCCGTTCACCTGTTCGCGCTGCGGTAGATCGCCAGTGCATCCTCGTATGAGATGTCGGCAAAAGTGCCCCAGTGAGCCTTTCCGCCGTTTGTGACATCCTGAGCCAGCTGAACGATACGCTCGTCCGGAAGAACGCCGAACTCAGTCTGCGAGAAGCATACCGGCATTCTGAGCGAAGAGAAGAAAGAGTCGACTGCATCGATGGCTGTGGCAGGATCATCAGAATCGATGCCGAACACGCGTTTTCCCAGTTCACAGAATCTCCCGGGATCGCGGTCCATGAAGTGCCTCGCCCATGAGCCGAACAGCGCCGCAAGAGAGGCTCCGTGAGCTATGTCGAAATCAGCAGACAGTCTGTGACCGAGACGGTGCACATCGAGACCCTTGTTGCCGCCGAGACCGGTAAGGTCGTTGTGTGACATCTCGCTTGCCCAGAATATCTCGCTCGCGGCATCGTAATCATTATGATCCTTAAGGAGCACGGGCGAGAACTTGACTACGGTCCGCATAA
>JAFZZV010000234.1 GCA_017828855.1 Oscillospiraceae bacterium
CCAAAGTTGTCTTTTTCATATGTACACCTCGCATTTAGTCTCGGGATTTATAATCCTGAAAGATCATTGCTGTTAATGGCTTTCTTCAATTCCTCTCGTGCCATTGCTGCCTTCAGGTCGTTGAACAATTCAAGTGAATTTGATTTGCCATACGTCAATGTAACCTTGTCGCTTATCAAACTGTTTGTCGCATCCGAGATCTGGTATTCCCTGCAAAGGACAACTCCGGTATCGTCTGCACCATACCATACCGTGCACTGTGTATAGACGTGATAGTCTCCGGCAGTTGACCAAACCCCTGAGGACGCACTCTTTGAGGTTCCTTTTCCATACAATGAAGCCAATTTCGCCTCAAGAATAGAATAAGTAGCTTCTCCATCAGCTACTTTGAACCCATATGACGCCTTATATAAAACGCAGTCATCCTTCTCTGAGTAAACTGCATTGTCATCATGGGCGAACAGGAAATGTGCTTCTATGGCAGAAACCGGGAATCCGCCAACTGATAAGTTTTTAACAGATGAGTTGGAGTACTTATACCCAGAATTCTCAAGCCAGTAGGTTCCAGATACTCCACCATAGTCACTGATATCGAATTCAAAAGAATAACTGGCATATGAATCGTAATAACTACCTCCGGTAATTCCATCTGCCCTAATCAAATCAGTAAATGTTTTGTAGTTTGTTCCCCATGGCATGTTTCTGAACAGGATTGGAGATGAAGTGTCATTGTTTGTTGATGCCTTTTTGACCGATCTGTTCAGCAATTCCGTCAGGACGGACTGATAAAGATTGGTCAGTTCATCATTGGTTTTTGAAGACAAGTCCACTGTGGTTGAGAAAACAGCTGAAATGAATACAAACAATATAAAGGCAAGTAACAAGCATCTCTTTTCCATATAAATACCTTCCATCTGAAAACAGCGTGCAATTAATCTTATCTTCGAATCTGTGGTTTTTCAATCGATAATGGCTTCACCACCGTTAGTTTCCATGTCTCCCGATGCCATAAAAGAAGGGATGCATCAGGTGCATCCGAAGGACGGTGTCTTATGGACATGGGGAAATACAACGCCGAGGGCTATTTCGATCCTACGGCATACGCTGCGCTCAAGCGCATCGAACGAGAGAGGAAGAAGCGCAGCAACTACAGGCCGCGAGTCTTCATCTGCTCACCTTATGAGAATGACGACGGTCTCAACGCTTCAAAGGCGAAGGAGTACTGCCGTTTCGCCATCAGCGAGGGATACTCGCCATACTGCCCGCATCTCTTCTTCAACCAGTTTCTGAACGATGAAGACAAGAAGGAACAAGAGCTCGGTCTTCGCATGGGAATGATCTTTCTGGATTGCTGCTCGCAGGTCTGGGTATTCGGCAGAACCTTCACCACAGGTATGAAACAGGAAATCGACAGAGCCAAGCGCTACTCAAAACCGATTCGCTTCTTCACGACTGACTGCAAGGAGGTAGACTGTGGGAATACCTGATTCGATCAAGCAAAAGCCTTTCTTCGTCGGCTGGGGATATTTCAACCGCAACGGAAACCAGACCAAGACTCCGATAAACCCGTATACCGGCAAGTTTGCCAAGAGCAATGACCCGGTGACCTGGGGTACATATGAGCAAGCCAAAGATGCCGTAAGCAAATACCACATCGAGGGTGTGGGTATCATGTTTGCCAAGGAAAATGGCATCGTCGGTGTGGATATAGACCATTGTTATGACCCTGAGTCCAAGCAGTTCAATGACACTTCAAGTGCCATTCTGGAGCGCTGCAAGACCTATACGGAGTTCTCTCCATCGGGCAAAGGCCTTCATCTTTACTTCCTTGCTGAAGACAAGCCTGCGGGTGGCAGCCGCAATGCAGACACTGGCGTCGAGATGTACTCCCGCGCACGCTTCTTCACCCTGACGGAGAATCAGGTCGAAGGTACCCCGGATGAGATCAAGCAGGACGAGGGAGAGCTTCAGTGGATTCTGGACTCCTTCATCGAGAAGCAGAAGAAGCAGCCAAAGAAGGAGAAAACCTACAGCAAAACATACCAGTTCGCTGACGATGAGATCCTTTCCCGTGCCAAGGCTTCGAGCAACGGGCAGAAGTTCTCAGACCTGATCGAAGGCAGGTGGCAGAACCACTACGGCTCCCAGAGCGAGGCAGACCTTGCGCTTTGCACCATGCTGGCGTTCTGGACCGGGAGAAACAAGGAGCAGATCGACCGCATCTTCCGTTCCTCGACTCTGATGAGGCCGAAGTGGGACGAGCGGCACAGCTCAAGCGGAGCCACTTACGGAGAGGATACGGTCACTAAGGCCTGCGAAGGCTGCGAGGACACCTACTCCCCTGCAGCGGAGGGGCCTATCTTGGAGTCCTCCGGATGCTATGTGCGCTGCCGCGGTGAGGCAGTCTATCCCATCACCAATTTCACCTGCATTCCTCAGGAGCAGATCATCACTCCCGATGAGGACCAGCTGACGGCGGTCTTCGTCACACGTGGCGAGAGGCTGACTCTGACATTCATGTCCAGCGACTTCTCCAGCACCCAGAAGTTCAAGGGCATGCTCAACCGCAACACCATTTCCCTGTCCTTCGACGGCGGGGACAGCGACCTCGAGGCACTCAAGGTCTACCTCAACAACCTCAAATGGAACCGCAAGGCAGGTGTGAAGTCCCTCGGTCTCCATGAGCATGAGGGACAGTGGGTCTTCGTGGACTGTGACGGCGCTATGGCGAAGAACATAGTCGCCGTAGAGAATATCGTCCAGCTCTCAAGATACCGCAGCATCAGGACGGACCTCCTGTCTCATTCCAGGATAAGCAAAGAATCCCTCTCAGCAGTTCTGAAGAACCTCATGGAATACAACGAGCCTGCGAAGACCATACCGATCCTCGGATGGTGCGCAGGAGCATTCCTCAAGGCGAGGCTCAGCAAGCTGGGCATCAAATTTCCCCATCTGGCGCTGATCGGTGAGGCCGGTTCAGGAAAGTCCTCCACCCTCGAGCGAGTGATCATGCCAATCTTCGGATGCGACAAGGCAACCGCCGCAAGTCAGGTCACCCTGTTCACCCTGATGAGGGAATCGGCGTCATCGAACCTCATGCCGCAGTTTATCGACGAGTTCAAGCCATCCAAGCTCTCAGAGGCCAAGACCAGTGCACTATATAACCATTTCCGTGATGTCTATGACGGTCATGACGGACAGCGTGGACGCGCAGACCAGAGCATCGCCGTCTATGAGCTGACCGCACCCATTGTGTTTGCCGGTGAGGAATCCCCGCAGGAGGCTGCCATCAGGGAGCGCACCATACAGACCTTGTTCACCAAGAAAGACCTCAAGGACAGCTCGTTCCGGAAAACCCTAAGCAGCCTGGCATCTCAGGAGAACGAGCTCAAGGATCTGGGCTTTACATTGCTTCTAGGTGCTCTGGAGATCCGTGATGCAGTTCTACAGGCATGGCACGAGATGGGGATGAACTACTTTCCGGAGGAGTTCCCGCCAAGGGTCATCAATAACCTGGCTTGCTGTTTCGTGGGTATCAAGTTCCTGAGTGAGATATGTGACAAGGCATACGGAATCGAGTGGGACAAGACTTTCCCGTACTCGGTGACTGAATGTGCCGATGCACTGACATACTCGGCCCGGGAGTACCTGCTTGACGGAGGAACGCACAACAGAAGCGCCGTCGAGGAAGCTCTGGAGATCATGAGCCGCATCCCGACGCTAGTCTACAAGCAGGACTATTCGATCGACGAGACCGACGGCCTTCTGATGCTTCACTTCCCTGATATCTACGACAAGTATACGAAGTACCGCCGCGAGTATGACGTGCGCGGTGAGGTGCTTTCCTATGCGGAGTTCTCGAAACAGTTGCAGCACAGTGATCTCTTCAAGCAAAAAGGCAAGCAGGTCTTTCAACCCAGTATCAGAAAAAACACGAAGATGTGGGTCCTGGACTTCAATCTGCTGAACTCCAGATGTGACGTATCCGCTTTTCTTGAACACAGAAATGAAGGGGGATTCTATTCATGACTTTGCTAACCGCTAACCGTCTAACCACGAATTCTTACACTACGCATGAGACGCATTTTGAATTGCAATTAGATTCAAATTCAAGTCAATACACATACATTTTCGTCTTTACGTGTGGTGTTACAAAACGCGGTTAAACGGTTAGCGGTTAGCAGATAGAGGTGACGGACATGGAAAAAGACATAGTCAACAAGATAATTAAATACCTGAAAACTCTACCACAAACCTTTGTGTGGAAAGAACATGGCGGCATGTATGGCACAGCAGGAATACCAGATGTCATCTGCTGCCACAAAGGTATGTTCGTAGCCTTCGAGGTCAAGACAGACACCGGCAAAGCAACTCTTCTACAGGAAATCACCCTTCGGAAGATAACCGAAGCTGGTGGCATGGCCCAAATGGTACGGTCCCTAGATGAGGTGAAAGCAGTAATGGAGGGTCTTGATGAATAAGCAAGGAACAAAGCTACTGGCTGCAGCAATCATAAACCGGGCTGTTCAGGACTGGAAGGATGCAGAGGCCGTGCTTGAGAAATATCCAGATGACGCGAATGCACTGGAAATGATGTATGACTGCGAGCTGTTCTTTCGCAGCCAATGGTACCAGACCCTGCGGGATATCACACCGGAGATACCGGAAGACATGATGAGGAGGTTGAACGGATGACAACAAGAGAATACATGAACAGACCGTTTGAGTTGAAACGGCAGATAAGAATAAAAACCAGTCAGCTTCAGGGAATTAGAAACCTGATCAATGGAACCTCGGTAGTCATAAGTGAAATCCCCCATTCAGACTCCCCAGACCCTCACAGGTTGGAATCACTGCTGGCCCAATCGTTGGATCTTGAGTTGGAGATTAAGAAAATGGATGAAGATCTTGCAAAGGCAACTGCGGAAGTCACCACTGCTATCAACTCAATCAATAATCCCTCTTGTGAGGAAGTGCTGACAGCAAGGTATCTCAACTTCAAGGACTGGACAACAATAGCCAGAGAGCTGGATTATTGCAAGGATTGGATCTTCAGACTACATAGGAAGGGTCTGAATCTAGTAAGAATTGCTTAGATGTGTGACCAAAAAGCCCCATATATCTGTTACTCTGTAACAAAAGGAGGAGCCGATGAGCATCTTTAGTGATTTTGTCGATAGTTTGAATAAAGTAAAATACGGGGAACCCAAACTGACTTCTCATCTGGATGCGGATGTGATTGATTCCATCAATGACGGAGAGCTGGTAAATCTTGACGTCAGGGATTCCATTTTCCTGGCTCCCGGTGAGAAATGCCATTATGCGGACGACGCCTACAAGTACAACGGGAAGAAAGGCTTCATGAATTACGATTACATTATCGGAACGCTCTTCATCACCAACAGAAGAATAATCCTGTCAGCTCCTGGAGGATTCGATTACCCTCTCTACAACCTGACTTCTGCAAAGGAATACGATGATGGTATTCTATTCCAATTTGGTGAAAACCTGATTGCGATGGGAATTGCCACTTCAAGACAAGCCTATAAGGTCATCCAGATGTTGAAAAAACTACAGTAAAGTCTACCAAAGTCTAGTTGAGTTCTACTAGAGTCTACTTCTTGACATGTGTTATTGTTAAACTGCGAAGCCCGTAGGAAAGAAGGATCCTGCGGGTTTTTCTTTACGCGGGGGTGGAGATGCCATACACACCAAAGCACCCATGCTCCTACCCGGGATGCCCGAAGCTGACTTATGAGCGTTACTGCCCGGAGCATAAGAAACTCATGAATGCACAGTACGACATGCGTATGCGCGACCGTGGTTCAGCTGAGTTCTATCACTCACGCGAATGGAGACACCTGCGGCAGAACTACCTGATCGAGCATCCGTTTTGTGAGGAGTGCAGGAAAGCAGGAAAGCTGTCCAAGGCAACCGTCGTCGACCACGTCATTCCGATCAAGCAAGGTGGTCCTGCTTTGGATGAGGATAATCTTCAGGCGTTGTGTTCGTCTTGTCATGGAAGTAAGAGCGTCAGAGAAGGATCACGCTTCGGATGAACGGACTACCTGTCCAGATACGGTTCCACTTCCTCCTCTGTGATTCTTGTCCATGCTTCAATATCAAACTGAAATCCTTCAGCAGATATCCAGTCTTTGAGTTTAAAATGATATGTAGTCCACACATCATTTTCATCCACACGATAGACGCTACCATAATCATCGACGTAGTATTGATAATCCATCATCCACCCTCACGGATGCATTATACTCGCCTGGCATCAGAAAAACCATCAGAGAAGGATCACGTTTCGGGGTGAACAGACTATCTGTCCAGATACGGTTCCACTTCCTCCTCTGTGATTCTTGTCCATGCTTCATTATCAATCACAAGACCTTCTGCTGATATCCAGTCATTCTGTTTATGACTGAACATTGACCACGAATTGTTATCATCCACGCGAAAAACAGTATCGTAGTCATTAACGTAGTAGTCGTATCTCATTGAAACCTCATGGACAGTATACAGTACGATTCCCCAAAACCCAAGGCGAGGAAAAGGACTGTCCGCATTACCCAAGGGGCGGTCTGAATCTCTGTGAGGCGTTTCTCTTACACCGGGCGGAGGCCATCGCGCGCATTTTTCGTTATTCAAACGACCAATAGCTCAAGGAGGATTTCCCAATGTCAAAGGACGGTACGATGCGAGGCGGACCTAGACCCAATTCCGGCCCCAAGAAGAAGGCATTGACCGACAAGATCGCAGCAGGAAAGGCCGACAATGAAATGATTCTCCCGGAACCGGCTGAGCTGATAGGCGTCGAAGTCCCGGATGTGAAGGAATACATGAAGCGCAAGCAGAAGGACGGCTCCTTCCTCTGTGCAGAAGAAGTATACCGGGACACATACCTCTGGCTTGCAGCGCACCGGTGCGAGAAGCTGGTCAATCCCCAGCTGATCGAGCAATATGCCATGAGCGTGGCCCGCTGGAGAGCATGTGAGGAAGCGATAACCCAGTTCGGATATCTTGCAAAGCATCCGACCACACAGGCTCCGTCAACATCACCGTTCGTGACGATGAGCCAGAACTACATGAAGCAGACAAACCAGATCTGGTTCCAGATCTTCTCGATAGTAAAGGAGAACAGCTCGATCGAGTTCGGCTCCACCGGTGTCATGGACCCGATGGAGAAGCTCCTGAGCCAGTTATAAACCAACCCCACACTTATTGGAGACCACTCTATGTACGAAAAAGTAAATCCGGCACACCCGGACAAACTCGCTGACCGCATCGCCGGTGCGATAGTCGATCTCGCCTACAGCAGACAGCGCAACCCGAAGATAGCCGTCGAGGTTCTTCTGGGGCACGGAAAGTGCAACATCATCACAGAATCTTCAGTCAAGCTCAATGATCAGGACATCATCAAGGCGGTCCTCAGGATCGCGGGATTCACCCCGCAGATTGCAATCTACCAGCATCCGCAGGACAGGCATCTGTCCGAGAATCAGGCGAAGGAGATACGCTGCGGTGACAACGGGATCTTCAAGGGAGTGCCGGTGACCAACGAGCAGATCATGCTCTGTGCCGTGGCCAAGGACATATACCGCAGATACCAGACAGACGGCAAATACATTCTGGACAGGAACCGGCTGATTATCTGCCAGAGCCATGCCGAGAAGAAGGTCCTCTCCACGTTCTATCCCTATGCTGAGATCAACCCACTCGGGGATTGGACAGGAGGTCCTGATGTGGACTGCGGCGCTACCAACAGGAAGCTAGGCTCAGACATGGGTGATTCGATAACCGGCGGCGGCCTTCACGGGAAAGACCTGAGCAAGGCAGATGTTTCGATCAACATCTACTGCTGGCTCAAGGCCCAGAAGACGAAGAGGCCTGTGGAGATATCATGTGCGATTGGTGACAGCCGCATCGACGGCAGACCGTACTCGGAGATTGTCGGGATTGCCCGTGACTACATCAGATCCTTGGGCGGATTCGAGAAGTTCGCTGAATGGGGTCTGATCAGATAACAAAGAAGGAACCCTGATTGGCTGTCTCAAACAGACAGTTACTCAAGGCTCCTTCAACTGCATTATAAACCTTTGCCTTACTTTTACAACTACTCTTTGGAGCAAAAAATGGCAGACAAGAACACTCAGTATTACCTTGCGGACATCAGTTCGCTGATACCCTATGCCCGCAACTCACGCACGCACACCGATGAGCAGGTGGCTCAGGTCGCAGCTTCGATCCGGGAATTCGGATTCCTGAACCCGGTCATCATCGCAGAGGACAACACCATCCTCGCAGGCCATGCCAGAGTGCTGGCTGCCAGAAAACTGGGACTGGACAAGGTCCCCTGCATCAAGGCCGAGAACCTCACCGAAGCCCAGAAGCGTGCGTACATCATCGCCGACAACAAGCTGTCCCTGAACGCAGGATGGGACGAGGAACTGCTGGCAGTGGAGATCTCGGATCTGAAAAACGAAGCCTTTGATCTTTCGCTTCTTGGATTTGATGAGAAGGAACTGGACAAGCTTCTCTCCCCTGCGGAGGAAGATGTAAAGGAAGATGACTTCGACATTGATTCCGAGCTTGAGAAACCCGCCTTCTCCAAAGAGGGAGACCTCTGGACCATAGGCAGGCACAGACTCCTGTGCGGTGACAGCACGCTCCCGGAAAGCTTTGAAAGGCTGATGGGCGGAATAAAGGCAAACCTCACTGTCACCGATCCCCCGTACAACGTCAACTACAAGGGCGTTGCCGGGAAGATCAAGAACGACAACATGGGAAACAGTGAGTTCTACTCATTCCTGCTTGAGGCATTCAACAGGATGCACGAGAACATGGCGTCCGATGCCTCGATATATGTTTTCCACGCAGATACAGAGGGGTTGAACTTCCGGAAGGCCTTTGATGAGGCAGGCTTCCATCTCTCCGGATGCTGCATCTGGAAGAAGCACAGGCTCATGATCGGTCACAGCCCATACCAGTGGCAGCACGAGCCGTGCCTGTTCGGGTGGCCGAAAGGCGGCAAGCATCACTGGTACTCTGACCGCAAGCAGTCAACCATCTGGGAGTTCGACAAGCCCTCCCGGAATGACCTTCATCCGACCATGAAGCCTATGGCACTGATCGCATACGTCATCATGAACAGCAGCATGAGCAACACCGTTGTCCTCGATCCCTTCCTCGGAAGCGGGACGACCATGATGGTCTGCCAGCAATCCGACCGGACATGCTATGGCGTGGAGCTTGATCCCAAGTACTGCGACGTGATCGTCAACCGCTACATCGAGCTTGTCGGAAACGCCGACGGAATCACAGTCGAGAGAAACGGGACGGTCCTCACCTATGAGCAGGCCAGGTCTCTGGTCGAGTCGACGGAGGAATCCGATGGATAAGATCACTGCGATTGTCACGGTAGTCGTCTGTCTGTTCGGCAGCGGCGGGATAGTGCTGTGGTTCCTGAACCGGGTGGCCAAGAAGCATGACGCGAAGGACACCACGGCAAAGGACCTGAAGGAGATCAAGCAGTACATCCAGACCCTGCAGAGGGGCCTGATCATGTGCCTTGAGAATGACAGTGTGGTCTTCAATGCACTGAAGACGCATCAGATAAACGGCGACAGCGAGCTTCAGGAGAAGAAGATGAAGGCCTACTTCCTGTCGCTTCTGGAGGAAAGGAAATGACAATACTGCTTTTGATTCTGCTTGCATTCTCGGTCTTCACAGGCCTTGTGATGGAGTTCTACAAAAAGAAGATCAGAAAGGACAAGGCAGATTCCTCGGAGATCAGCATGGTCGCATGGTCCTTCTCTGTGCTGTTCGGGATCGTCACGTTCATGGTGACCCCGACCCCGCCGGAGCTGACAAGGACATGGCTTCTGATACTGCTTTACTCCGTGCTCATCCATCTGTTCCAGCTTCCTGCATGTCAGGCGGTCTGGAAACCGGTCCTGAAGAGATGGCTGGAGAGGAAGGCGAATGGGTGATCTGATAATCGGACTGATTGTCGCAGTCCTCGGGTTGCTGGGATTCGGGATCTACAAGTCCCACAAGCTGGACGAGCAGAAGGAGAAGACTCAGGAGGCTGAGGCCAAGGCTGAGATCGCGCAGAGACAGATGGAGGTCGTCCATGAGGTCAGAAAAGAACTCAAGGTCATCGAAGAGGAGAAAGCACCTGAGAAAGTCGAGGCACCTGATCGTGGTGACAGCTCTTCTCGTCTTGACCGCCTTAACAGGCTGCACGACAACTAGTGTCACAGAAGAGCAAAACACCTTCAAGGAAACACTTTTATCCATGCTTCCGGTTCTGCCGGAGGTCCCAGCTCTTCCACAGCTGACCTGGACATATCAGGACGGGCTCTATTGCCTTGACGAGCAGAATGTGGACAGGCTCCTGGACTATGGGGAGAACACGCTGCCTCGCTTCAGATGGGAAATGGACAAGTACAAGAGAGAGCTTGAGATTGTTCTTAATTCAATCTGAGCACTTCCCTTAATTCTGCCAAGACACATGTGTTATACTTCTTCTGCGAGGAAGAACAGATGATCACAACACCTGAATTTGTCAGCATCATTGTCAGACGAGATGCGATCAAGAACCCCAGACTCCTTGAATGGAAGATCAAGCATGGTATTTTGGCGCCGGAAAGATATGACGACCAGCTGGTCTGCTTCATTGCAGGAATGGAAGCTGAGGACATCGACTCCTCGATAAAGGAAGTCGAAAAGGGCTATGGCGTCCATCTGTATGACAAGAACATCCCCGGAAACCGTGTATCCAAGGATGGGGTCATCGTTGCGGAACCTTTAGGGCCTCGTGGCATCTGCAACTGGCTTAAGAAGGAAGGCCCTCATCAGTATTCATGCATCCCGGAGAATGAGCGAGAACCTGTGCCTACTGACCCGGAATCATTTAAGGAATACCTGAGGAAACGATAAGCCATGTTCCTGTTCGTCATTGTCATAGCGGTGATAATCGTTGCGGTCATCCATTTCTCAAAAGAGGATTCCACCCGATCCCATTCAGGCCCCAAGGAAACACGTTATTCAAAGACAGGCAATTTCATGGACTTTGATCCCGGAGTTGATTCCGATAAAGTCGGAGATCCCAGGTACCCGAATGCCGGGATTGACAGCGTGATGAAGCATGAGTTCCTTGACGATCTGATGAACGACGACAAATAGTCGGATCATTACACTGAAACAACTTGATATAGTCCTCCCCTAGAGTGATGTATGTACATGCAAATACTTCACATGGAGGAAATTACATGGCAAGCAAGAAAACGGAAAACCCTAATCTGGTGAGCGTGAGCGTCAAGCGAAGCACCCTTGATGACAAGGGACTTGAGAACCTCGTTTCCATCGTCAGGTCGAAGGAGTCTCTTATACAGAAGGCCTTCGCGACCGGACCGCTTCGCATCGAGGCGACAAAGGACAGGATAACCTTCCACTGGTTTGTGGCGGAGAGGCCTGAGGACATGAACGCATACAGCGTCTTCATCGAGAAGCTCTGCGACATGGCCAAGACCCTCAAACGGGTCAACGCCAGAGGGGAAAAGAGCTGCGACAACGAGAAGTACGCCTTCAGATGCTTCCTGCTCCGGCTCGGCCTCATCGGGGACCAGTACAAGGAGACAAGGAAGGTCCTGCTGAGAAACCTCTCCGGCTCGGCTGCATTCAAAAGCGGAGCAAGAAGACAGGAGGCAGCTGTATGACATTCCCCTCAAGAGAACAGATTGCCCTGCTCAGGGAGCAATACAGGAAAGGAACAAAGGTCCGTCTGGTCAGCATGGATGACATTCAGGCACCGCCTCCGGGAGCCATCGGAGAAGTCTTCGGTGTTGATGATGCAGGCTCCGTCATGGTCAGATGGGAGACCGGAAGCAGCCTTTCGCTGATTCCCGGTGAAGACCGTTTTGAAATAGTGTAAATTATTCTCTTGTAATGACTTGCTATATTCTCCAAATAGAGTGATATATACACATGCAAGGAGAAGAGAACCATGAAGAAGAGAATAACGAAGCAGGACATCAGAAGGGTTGAGAAGAGCCTCGCCGAGGCAAGAGCACAGAAGGACCTCAAGAGGATCATCTTCCTCGAATCCACCCTGGCAATCTACAGGAAGGAGGCAAGATGATGACGATCACAGAGGCAGTCAGAAAGTTCAGGCTTCCGAACCCCTCCACCCCGGAGGATCTGGAGATGAGATGGAGAAAGGTCATCGCCTACGGGGACAGGGTCCTTCTTCCCGGAGGGTTCTACAACGGCAAGGGAAAGCCCTGCTGGTTCGCGGCGGTCTACGAGTTCCTTTCGGATGACCACACCTGCGAGGGGATGATCGGCCTCAGGGAAGTGAGCGACGTCGAGTTCATGGACGAGGGCCACGCCCTGAAATGGGCGATGGAACAGTGACGGTATGGCCCGCAGATATGCGGGCTTTTCTAATGAATAAATGTAACTTATTTTGTCATAATGACTTGCTATTCTCTCCGATAAGAGTGATATATACACATGCAAGGAGAGAGAAGCAATGACATTCAAGACAAACAGCGCAGAAACAACAAGAAAGATGACCGAGTGGTACTTCGGCAGGAAGTTCGTCGAGACCAAGGTCGCCGAGGCTCGAAAAGAAAGCGAAAAGAACGGGCAGAAGACCTTCCGCTTCTGGCAGGAAGGAACCGGATATCTGACGATCATCCTTTAAGGAATAAACAAGACAAGCACGAAGGCTCGCAGAGATGCGGGCCTTCATTCGTATAGGGACAGGAAATGGGAAAGCACAAGGTCACACAGTTCATGGCATCGTCTTCCCATTACGACAAGAAGAAGGCCGACTTCGCGGTGGAGTTCATCCAGAACCTGCGGCACACAAAGGGCATCTGGTCAGGCAAGCCCTTCACTCTGCTGCCGTGGCAGGAGCAGATAATCAGGGACGTGTTCGGTGTCGTGAAGGAGAACGGCTACAGGCAGTTCAACACGGCGTATATCGAGGTCCCCAAGAAGAATGGAAAGAGCGAGCTTGCAGCCGCCGTGGCGCTTCTGCTCTGCTGCGGTGACCGGGAGGAACGCGCAGAGGTCTACGGCTGCGCAGCCGACCGTCAGCAGGCATCCATCGTGTTCGAGGTCGCAGCCGACATGGTGCGGATGTGCCCCGCCCTGAACAAGCGGGTCAAGATCCTCTCCTCCCAGAAGCGGATCGTGTTCCAGCCAACCAACAGCTTCTATCAGGTGCTCAGTGCAGAAGCCTACTCGAAGCACGGCTTCAACATCCACGGCGTGGTGTTCGATGAGCTCCACACCCAGCCTGACCGCAAGCTTTATGACGTCATGACAAAAGGCTCAGGCGATGCCAGGATGCAGCCGCTGTTCTTCCTCATAACCACTGCAGGGACAGACACCCACAGCATCTGCTATGAGACCCACCAGAAGGCGAAGGACATCCTAGAAGGCAGGAAGATAGACCCGACATTCTATCCTGTGATCTATGACGCGGACGAGTCCTAGGACTGGACAGACCCCAAGGTCTGGAAGAAGGCCAACCCCTCCCTCGGGGAGACGATAGGAATGGACAAGGTGCGTGACGCGTGCAACTCGGCAAAGCAGAATCCCGGCGAGGAGAACTCCTTCAGGCAGCTGAGGCTCAACCAGTGGGTGAAGCAGGCCGTGCGCTGGATGCCGATGATTGCATGGGACAAGTGCGCTATTAACGTAGATGAGGAAGAACTCGAAGGTCGTGTTTGCTACGGCGGTCTGGACCTTTCCAGCACCACGGACATCACGGCCTTCGTCCTCGTGTTCCCGCCTTTGGATGACGAGGACACATTCAAGGTCCTGCCATACTTCTGGCTGCCTGAGGACAATGTGTCGCTTCGGGTCAACCGGGATCATGTCCCGTATGACCTCTGGGTCCGTCAGGATCTGGTGGAGACGACCGAGGGAAACGTCGTCCACTACGCTGAGATAGAGAGGTTCATCACCAAACTGGGTGAGAAGTACAACATACGTGAGATCGCCTATGACCGCTGGGGAGCGACGATGCTCGTCCAGCAGCTTGAGGGCGAAGGCTTCACTGTGGTCCCCTTCGGACAGGGGTTCAAGGACATGTCCCCTCCCACGAAGGAGCTGATGAAGCTGGTCCTTGAGCAGAGGATCGCTCATGGGGGCCATGAGGTCCTCCGCTGGATGATGGACAACATCTTCATCCGAACCGATCCTGCCGGAAACATCAAACCGGATAAGGAGAAGTCCACAGAGAAGATAGATGGTGCCGTGGCGATGATCATGGCACTTGACCGGGCCATCCGGTGTGGAAATGACACCGGGGCATCGGTATATGACCGAAGAGGCATCTTCGTCCTCTAAGAAAAGGAAACAATGAAACTACCTCGACTCTTTAGAACACGGGACAAGCCCGTTAGGAACGCGACCTCAGGCTCCGCGTTCAGTTTCTTCATGGGCGGCTCCACTTCAGGTAAGAACGTCAACGAGCGCTCTGCCATGCAGATGACCGCAGTATACGCCTGCGTGAGAATCCTTTCGGAGGCAGTGGCGGGACTTCCGCTACACCTATACCGCTACAACAAGGATGGCGGCAAAGAGAAGGCTATGGACCATCCGCTGTACGGCCTGCTCCATGATGAACCCAATCCCGAAATGACGAGCTTCGTCTTCCGGGAAACACTGATGACGCATCTATTGCTGTGGGGTAACGCCTACGCCCAGATAATCCGCAACGGCAAGGGAGAGATACTGGCTTTGTATCCCCTGATGCCGAACAAGATGCAGGTGGACCGCAACGACAAGGGTCAGCTCTTCTACACTTACAGCCGAAGCAGAGATGAAGCGAACTCAAAAGACAGCTCGACTGTGGTTCTGAAGCCTGACGACGTGCTGCACATCCCCGGTCTGGGATTTGACGGACTTGTAGGCTACAGCCCCATAGCGATGGCCAAGAACGCCATAGGCATGGCCATAGCCTGTGAAGAGTTCGGAGCCAAGTTCTTCGCAAACGGAGCCTCCCCTTCCGGGGTACTGGAGCATCCGGGAATTCTCAAGGACCCGGAGAAGGTCCGCACCTCATGGAACACAGCCTACGGCGGATCATCCAATGCCCACAAGGTCGCGGTTCTCGAAGAAGGCATGAAGTACACGCCGATCTCGATCAGCCCGAACGAGGCCCAGTTCCTTGAGACCCGCAAGTTCCAGATCAACGAGATCGCCCGTATCTTCCGTGTCCCGCCTCACATGGTAGGCGACCTGGAGAAAAGCTCTTTCAGCAACATCGAACAGCAGTCTCTGGAGTTCGTTAAGTACACGCTGGACCCGTGGGTGATCCGCTGGGAGCAGAGCCTCTCACGCGCACTCTTCTCCAAGGACGAGAAGAGATCCTACTTCTTCAAGTTCAACGTCGAGGGCCTGCTCAGGGGTGATTACCAGAGCAGGATGACAGGCTATGCCACTGCCCGTCAGAACGGCTGGATGAGCGCGAACGACATCAGGGAGCTTGAGAACCTGGACAGGATCCCGTCCGAGGACGGCGGAGACCTCTATCTGGTCAACGGAAACATGCTGCCGCTTGAGAAAGCAGGCGCAGCCTATGAAAGCAAAAACACAAACAAGGAGGACGAGTCCGATGAAGGACAGAAGGTTCTGGAAATGGATGAATCTGGCCGAGGGTGATCCCGTCAGGGTGCTTGAGCTTTACGGGACAATCGCGGAGGAGTCGTGGTTCGACGACGACATAACCCCGAAGATGTTCCATGACGAGCTCTTCTCCGGATCAGGAGACATCGTGATATGGATCAACTCCCCCGGAGGCGACTGCATCGCCGCAAGCCAGATCTATTCGATGCTTATGGATTACAAGGGCAAGGTCACAATCAAGATCGACGGAATAGCCGCAAGCGCCGCATCCGTGATCGCAATGGCCGGAACCGAGGTCCTCATGGCCCCGACAGCCCTGATGATGATCCATAACCCCGCAACAATAGCATTCGGGGATCACACTGACATGCAGAAGGCAATAGACATGCTCTCTGAGGTCAAGGAGTCGATCATCAATGCTTACGAGATCAAGACCGGGCAGAGCCGTGCAAAGCTGAGCCATATGATGGACAGCGAAACATGGATGAACGCGAACAAGGCCATCGAGATGGGATTCGCTGACGGACTGCTTGAGGACGAGAAAAAGACACACGACGAAGAGCCGTATGCCTTCTCCCAGAAGCAGACAACAAATGCTCTGATCAACAAGATCGAAACAAAGGCAAGACCGCTTGCCAAACCGGTAACAAATGGACGCTCCGTTGACTCTCTCATGGACCGTCTCAATCTTCTCAAATACTGAAATCACAAACATTTAAAGGAGATTACTCTATGACTATCACAGAACTTCGCAAGAAGCGTGCCTCAGTGTGGGAGACCGCAAAGAACTTCCTCAATTCACAGAGACAGGAGAACGGACTTCTCTCTGCCGAGGATGACGCCACCTACTCCAGGATGGAGAAGGAAATCACGGATCTCGGTGCTGAGATCGCTCGCCTTGAGAGGCAGGAGTCCATCGAGGCCGAGCTCTCCAAGCCCGTGAACCAGCCGATCACCGGCCAGCCGATGAGAACCGGTGAGCAGGAGAGCACCAGACCCAGAGCCACCAAGGCGTACAGGGAAGACTTCCTGAACATCATCCGTGGCAAAGCACCGATTCACAATGTTCTGTCCACCAATCCGGGCTCCGACGGCGGATATCTTGTCCCGGAAGAGTTCGAGCGCCAGATTATCACAGCTCTCGAGGAAGAGAACGTGTTCCGCAAGATTGCAAAGGTCATCAAGACCGAGCACGACCGCAAGATTCCCGTAGCCGGTGAGCACTCCGTGGCCCAGTGGACAGACGAGAACGGCGCTTACACCGAGAGCAACCCGACATTCGGCCAGATCGAGCTGGATGCATACAAGCTGACGGACCTCATCAGGGTCTCCGATGAGCTTCTGCAGGACTCCATGTTCGACATCGAGTCCTATCTCTCCGGTGAGTTCGCACGCGCCTTCGGCGTCAGGGAGGAAGAGGCCTTCTGCGTCGGAAACGGCACGAAGAAGCCGACCGGCCTGTTCACTGCCAACGGCGGCCAGGTCGGAGTAACCGCAACCGGAACAGCAGCGATCACCGCAGACGAGCTTATCAGCCTGATCTACTCCCTCAAGGCACCGTACAGGAAGAACGCCAGGTTCCTCCTCAACGACGCCACCGTCTCACATATCCGCAAGCTCAAGGACGGCAACGGGGTCTATCTCTGGCAGCCCTCCCTTGTGGCCGGCCAGCCGGACAAGCTTCTCGGATACGACCTGTACACCTCCGCATATGTCCCCACACTTGCGGCATCGGCATACACGGTCGCCTTCGGTGACTTCTCCTACTACTGGATCGCCGACCGCCAGAACAGGATCCTCAAGCGCCTTATAGAGCTCTACGCCACAAACGGCCAGGTGGGATTCGTGGCATCCCAGCGCGTTGACGGCAAGATCATCCTCCCCGAGGGGATCAAGCTGCTCCAGCAGCATGCCGCCTGACGGAGGTGTGAGATGAGCTACAACGCCAAGAATTATACCGAACAGGGCGGAGACGTCACCCGTTTCGGAGGCAAGGTCATCTTCGAGGAAGGCTCCCGGATCGAGGGCCTTCCTGCTCCGACAATCCAGGATGCAGGGCCTGAGACGAAAGGCCTTGTGAGACAGGGGGCAGCCGTCGCTGATGCCGCGGGAGAGACCCCGACATCGACGGAATACAATGCCCTGCTGGCCTCCCTGAGGGCAGCCGGAATCATAGCCACCGCCTCGCAGGAATGACGGTAATCCGTTATCACAAATGTAAATAAGTCTGCCTTACAAAGTCCATGAGGCTTTGTAAGGCCTCTTTACTATCAGGAGAATCCAAGGATGCTGGTGACAATCGACAAGTTCAATGAATACACGGGGAACTTCGAGGATTCCAACGAGGCCGTGGATCTCAAGACCACCTTCCTCAAGTCCGCGCAGGAGCTTGTCGGAGAGTACCTGAGGTTCGATCCCGAGGAGAAATGGCAGGCTGAGGAGATCCCGGAGATAGTCCGTCTGACCATCCTCAGGATCGCCACGCTGATGCTGATGGAGGGCGGAGAGAACATCGGAGTGTCGAGCAAGAGCTTCTCCGACAACAGCCGGACCTTCATCTCCTACACCAACTACCTGAGGTATCTCAGTCCTCTTCAGACATACCGGGAGGTGGCGTTTTGAGCAGACGCTGGATCGGACAGTATCAGGGCGAGAGCCTGATCAACGTCAAGGCCGATGTGGATGAGGCTATGGCCATGCTGGAGAACCTGCACGGCAACCGCAAGTCCATGAGACGCAGGATCCTCTCAGGCATCGGTACATCCGTCAAGCAGGCGGTCAAGAGGAACTACAACTCGCTTCTGAAGAAGCAGAGCCGGACCCTCTACAAGAGCGTGACGGCGAAGGTCTTCAAGTCGGGCGCGGCGGTGAAGATCTCACCGAGGGCCCAGCGCAGCAACATACTCTACGGCTACGCTCTTGCCAAGGGATCGACCATCAAGGCAAAGGGCGACGGGTTCCTGACATTCAAAATCGGTGACAAATGGGTCAAAAAGCATCAGGTCACCCTCAAGCCCGTGGACTGGATCGAGGCTCCTGCAAAGAAGTATCTGTCCGGTTCTGGTTACAAGGCAAGGCTTGAGGAACTGGTGCAGAAGGAGATCGACAGGGCCGAGAAGGCATCCCAGAGGAAGGCAGGCAAATGAAAAGAGACCCCGGAGGGCCTCTGTCGGAGAAACTGGGACTATGCCTAGCTTCATCATCCATTGAACCGGATAAAGGGCCTGCTGTCAAGGAAACAACGGAATGAGGAACGAACTTACCATACTCAATGCGCTGAAGACCATGGTCCAGACGCAGCTCAACGGTCATCTGGACAGTAATCTGGACCCGATCGGTGAGCGCAATGTGGCCATCGATTTCCCGGACACGGACCAGATGCCCATGAAAACCATGCTTTATATCCAGCCGAACTGGGCAAACTATGAGGCATTAACTACTGAAAGTGACGATTCCACCTTCAATATGGCCGTCTTCGTCATCTGCAGGAAGGACAGCCAGGAGAACCTCACAAGGAAGGTCTACGGATACTTCAACGCACTCTATCAGCTGTTGAAGACCAACTTCTCCCTTGACGGCGAGGTGGACTTCTGCGCCATAGACGACGCGGACTTCTACCCGGCTGTCGAAGGCAACAGGAACATACAGGCGATCGAGGTCTCGGTCTCGGTCAGATACACGAAGGATTTCTAAGGAGGTACATATGTATCGAGTAGGAGCAGGCTCCGTCTGTCAGGCGGGGCTTCAGAACGCATGGGGCACGCCCGCCACCCCTGACACACTCATCAACATGACGGGCGAGACGCTGAAGGTCACCGTGAACAAGGGTGACGAGGGCAATCTTCTGGCACGCAAGACCCGCGATCAGGCGGATGTCATGTCCGTCAAGGTCGACGGAGGATTCTCGACCATCCTTAGGCCGGAGTTCGCAGACTGGGTCTTCGAGGCCGTCATGGGCGGGAAGGCGGACAACGTCTACACCCTTGCATCCCCGAACACGGAGCTTCCGGTCAGCACGATCGTGCTCTCACGAGGCGGGATCGTGAAAACCTATCCCGATGTGACAATCAAGTCCATCAAGATATCGGCAGCGGCACAGGACTATGTGAAGGTCGACATCGACATAATCGGAGTCAGGGAGCTCTCCGTCGGAGACGAGGGCGCCAAGACAGTCCAGACCCTGTCTTTCACTCTTCCCTCATATCGCTGTACTCAGGCGACTCTCAAGTATGCTGCAGGCGGCACCGCCAAGGCCTCGATCACGCAGACGATCTGTGTGGAGAGCTGCGACATCACCATCGACAACGGGATCGAGGAGGCTCCGGCCACATACTGCTCAGGCCTGTTCTCCGGAAGACCTGTCATGGGAAGAAGGACCGTGTCGGTCGATTTCTCCATCCCTTATTCGGATGCGATGGACACCTTCAGGAGGACCTACTACATGGACGGCTCAAGTCCGACCGTGGCCCTGCTTCTGAAGTTCACCACATCAGACCCGGATGAGAGCATCGAGATCTACATCCCGAACGTCAGCATCACATCTGCGGACGGGAATGTCGGAGGAGCAGGAATAATCGAGTCCTCATACAGCGGTGAGGCTCTTTCCGTAGGAAGCACAGAGCCCATCACAGTCACAGTCAACCACAAGGAGGCAGGAGAATGAAGTATATAAGAGCAAAGGCGTATGAGAACGCAATTCAGAAAGTCAGGGTTGAGTTCGGAACCCTCATCGGACTTGAAAAGGATGAGGATGCTTATGTGGTGCTCAAGGAGCTCCCGACTCTGGAGATGATGCAGCTCAACGAGGCACATGAGAAAGGCCGCAAGGAACTGTTGGAGTTCTTTGTCGAGGTCCTGCCTCTGATCATAGTCGAGCACAACCTCTACGAGACCGAAACCGAGAAGATGACCAACGACGAGGTGGCCAGGTTCATCTATGAGAAGCTGGACCTCACAGGCAAGGTCATCGGGGAGTATGCGTCCGCAAGTTTTTTTACCCGGGAGAACGCGGAAGACGCCAGATAACCAGCCTCTCGCGTGAGGTCTTCAACGGCAGGTATGACGCGGAATTGTACGCGGAATACGGACACTGGCTGACTTACATCACTGATGTCTTCCTTCCGATCTGTGACTCGGACACCGGGGATTTCAGGGTCCTTCCATTCCCCGGTGGGGTCCTTGACCAGCCTTATATGACAATGCAGGTTCTGAAGGTCGTACAGGCGGAATACAGGAAACACCTTAACGAGAAAGCCAAGAGATTAAAAGCTGATTGATCCGTTCTCAATCACATCTCATGGATTGGGAACTCTTGTCCTTGACGAAGAAAGCAGTTATTTGTCTTGTTCCGTAATTCTTGAAGATGATTCCGTCGCAATCCGCAGGCAATTCCGGGATTTCAATCTCATTCTTGTCTTTGACATCCATAAGGATCGGCTTGCGGATATTCAGGAAAAATGGTGGATCATTGTCCCAGGAGGGAGTGCTGCAGAACAAGCCGCTGGAAGGCCTGTAGTATGTTCGCAATGGTTCTCCGTTGGCATCTGTGGCATAAGAGCAATCTTTCCGAGGAAGCACACTGTATCTCATTACCGGAACGGGTTCCTCTGTTTTCTCTGTTTCAATATCTGACTTGGGAGTATAGGTATGAGATGCATGATTTGCTGTCGCTTTCTTAATTGCGCCTTTCACTGAATCAAAGCCGAATCCCAGAAGGGATAGAAGCATATATGCTATCGGGTACAGGAAAGCCCATCCGCCCAAAAGGACAACTCCCAAAAAGAGCACAATCTCAAATTCAGACCCTGAACCTGCAAGGATAAAACCGACCACACTCGCAGCAATCATGCATATCACAAAAAGAGCCCATTCCTTTTTTGTTTGAGGAATCATAAACAGCACTTTTATCCTTGTCACGCTCAAAACCTCACAAACTAATTATCTGTTCATTTCTATCTAATTGCAACAGTCAAATGGAGTTTCACTATGGCAACCGCAAAGGTCATCATCGCAGGCCAGAACAACATCGGGCCTGCCGTCAAGTCCGCACAGGGCGACATAACATCACTTTCCAATGCTGCCCAGAAGGCGGGTGACGTGCTCAAGAAGGCCTTCACGGTCACCGCCATCGTGGCTGCCCTGAAGAAGCTGGGTGACAGCTGTGCGGAGTGCTTCAACGCATTCTGGGAGGCCGAGCGCAAGTACAAGCAGCTTCAGATCGCTTTGGGCGATACCTCCGCCTACAATCAGGCGACCGCAACCATAAGGAAGCTGTCCAAACAAACCCTCTCATCCAAGGCGGACGTGGAATCGATGGTCTCGGAGCTCGCCGCACTAGGAAAGAACGCGGATGACATCGACAGAATCTCATCTGCAGCAGTCTATCTGTCCAACGTCACCGGCAAGGACCTCAATTCCTCGATGACGACGCTGCTGGGCACCTTCAACGGCACCACAACCCAGCTCAGGAAGCTCGGGATAGATGTCTCGGATCTCACCAAAGAGGAACTTGCACAGGGTGCGGCGGTGGACAGGGTCATCTCATCGCTCAAGACCTATTCGGAGCAGCTTGCCGAGATCGATACTCGCCAGCATCTGACCAACATAAAGAACTCATGGGGAGACATCAGGCAGTCCGTGGGTGATCTTGTGAACTTCTCGTTCGCTCCCATGATCGCCAGACTGGACAATGCACTGGCCTCCATGCGGGACAGATTCTCCGGTTTCGTACAGAACATCAAGATCGTGCTCTCCAACTTCCCGGAGTTCATATCCAAGCTTGGAGAGACGATCAAGTCCATGCTCGGACACTTCTTCAACTACGACAACATCAAGAGCGTATTCAGTTTTCTTGAGGACTATATCATCACAAAGGCCAAGAACACCCTGACCAACATCGCCAACATGGTGGATCTGGTGGTGAACGCCATCCCGGACACAATCAGGACGATAGCGGACGGAGTGTTCAACTATCTGATGTACCTCCTGACCAGTTACTGTGACGAGGTCGGGGTCGACATCAGCGGCCTAGTGAACTCCATCGGAAAATGGCTCACGGATTCTCCTGTGGGCAGGATCATCGACAAGATCATAAGCACGACCGTCAACGGGATCCGCCTCATCGGAGGCATCATCCGCAACATCCCGGCCATGATCCGCCTTGTGGCTGACAACATCAGTCCGATACTCTCCAACATCTGGGTTTCGTTGAAAAACGGTTTCATATCCTCAATCCAAGCCATCGTTGAAAAAACCTACGAACTGCTGGACAGGATCAATTTCCCTCAGATAATCGAGAATGTCCGCGTCTCCGTGACCAACTTCTTCGGTCGCATCGGGGCATGGTTCAGATCAATCGGCCTTACCGCGAAGGACACCTTCCGATATATCGGAGAGATCCTCTCCGCCACATTCAGCTGGAACTCAATCAAGACCATATTCACAACGTTGTTCAAGAACATAGGTGTGCTTGCCGCTACCGTCATCAAGGAGATATTCGTAAACATCCCCTCCATGATCGGCTCGCTCTTCACCGGTATCGTCCAGTGGATCGGATATGTTGCTGTGCACCTGAAGAACACCGTGCTGCAGTCAATCCAGGATGTGATCCAAAGCACCGGCGAGAAGTTGCAGAGCACATGGGTCGGAAAGCTGTTCGGGGTCGGAGGGAAACTTGCCGCAATAGATCTCGGGATTGACAGGACTGCGGAGGAGAATCTCAAGGCCAAAGCGGATGAGTCATTCGCCAGCATCGGTAACGGGTTCTCCAAGGCCATCACCGATGCCATAGATGCCGCAGCAGTAATCAAAGAGAACAACAAGGCCATAGCGGATCTCTATGACGGCATCGAGTCCATCAATGTGGCAGCTCCCGACTACACGGAGATCACAGCCCAGGTCAAGGAGTCCGGCGCATTCGTCGAGAGGCTCTGGGACATAAGCCAGTCCCTCAAGGACAAGATAGTCGACAACTCAGCTGAATGGCAGGATATCGGAGACCGGTTCTCCGAGCTTCTGAATCCGGTGTTCGAGAAGTTCGTCACGGACAACAGCACGACCATCGGGGAGACGCTTGCCACATGGACCGCAAGGAGCTCGGATGAGTACTACGAGGCAGCCAAGACCTCGTTCTCATCCATAGGGAGCTTCCTCAAGGACTGGGGAAAGCAGACCTTCGGGGACCTCAAGGACGGATGGAGCGAGCAGTGGGAGAAGATCTCATCCGCTTTCACCAACGTCTTCGGGGATGACGTCTCGGGCTTCGTCACATGGTTTCAGGGATTCCTTTCAGACCATGCAGACGATACGACTACAGCCATCGTCCCGGTTCTCAATGCCGTGGAGGATGTCGAAGATGCGGTCAACAAGGCCTCCAAGACTTTTCTGGACAAGCTCGGTGACAAGATCGGCTCATGGGCCGCGAAGATCACAGGCTCAACATCAGAACAGGGCTCGGCCTTCGGTGGCTCAGTCATCTCCTCAATGACATCAAGCCTCGGTCAGGCCGGAGAGGTCGCGGGAAAGCTCGCGCAGAACATGGCAACAATGGGTCCGCTTCTCGGAGCAATCGCTACTGCATTGGAATACGTGTTCAAGGGACTCTCTGAGACCCTCGGTCCGATGCTGAACGAGTTCGTCTCATATGGCATCGAACCTCTGAAGGAACTGGGACGCGTCATTGGTGACATACTTCTCCCTACGTTGGAGGATGTGATGCCCTTGGTGAAGGATGTTGCGGACTTCCTCGTTGGTCTGTTCCGAGCTGTAGGGGTCGTTCTGAAGCCTGTGATTCAAGTCATCAGTTCTTCACTGACGCCTGTGATGAGCATGATATCCAACATCCTGCAGGCTCTCACGCCGGTGCTGAAGGTATTCGCGAAGATCTTCGTGACGGTCACGGGAACAATCCAGTACGTCATCCAGACGCTTCAGCATTGGGTGGCCACTCTCATGAACTGGCTTGCAGGACTTGATCTGTTCGGCTGGCAGCCCTTTGCGGGACTGAGGATGAACGATCCCGGATCACCGGGGAAATACGGCCAGTACATCCAGAACAAATGGAGCGACATAGACGCAGCATTCGAGCAGTCACCGTCAGGGTCTGCATCGACTGCAACGGCTGTATCCTCTGCAGGCTATCAGGGTGCCACACATGTGACGATCAACATCTATCAGGAGGCTCCCGTCGTCGGTGACGGAGGCATGAGGCAGTTCGCCCGCATGATCCGCTCCGAATGGGACAATCTCGAATACTACGGAGTCACCACATGACATTGACCGATCCCAGACTCATACTCACATTCGAGGACACGGACATTGCAGACTCCGTTCAGGAGCTGGACACACGGCACTTCGTCAGAGGCTCCGTGCGGTTCAGTTTCCGTCTGCTTGACGGGCTCAAGAGCTCAAGCGATCAGGTGGCTCTCCAGCTTGTCCGTGACTGTCCGTCAATCGCGGACATAATAAGCACGGACAAGGATGTCCATGCCGTCCTCATGGACGGGCAGACAACTCTCTTTACGGGGTTCCTCTCGACCAACCACAGCTGGGTCCTGACGGAGCACGGAGAGCAGGCCTTCAACGTCACATTGGAGGGTGTGGGGACAAGGCTTCTGACAAGGCCTTTCATATCCACAGGACATCATCTGTTCGACTGCACCGCCGATGCCGCCATCAGGGCCATCTGCGCCGCCGTGGGCATAACGGTCTCACCGTCGATGCCATTTCTGCACTACATGGTCCTCAAGGTCGTCGAGCCCTCGGAGTCCTGCAGGGACATCCTGAGCCAGATGCTATATGAGCTCGGGTATGTCTATCTCTTCGACAATCTCGGAAGGCTCAACCTCTTCAAGATTGACTGCACATCCGTTACCGGGGTCAGGACCCTCGACGGGGACGATCTCGTCTGCTCCTCCGGCAGGGCTGTGAGCCTCTCCAAGGGCATAAGGCAATACGACTCGGCACGGATCGTGTTCTCCGAGATCGGAAGAGCCGTGGACTACCTGGTCTACCGCAACATCACCGGACAGGACGGCTCGCATCCGTACTGCAACATGGAGATCCCCGCAGGAGGCCATTTCGACGGCACGGAGATATACACCGCATCCGAATGGAGTGAGGAGCTCGCAGATGAGTTCCGGGAGCCTGCCCTGATCGAGGCCTGCAATGCGGCATCTGAGACGGAGACTGTCGGATCGAATGACATCATGGCCGTCACCAATGTCACATGCTCATCAGAGAAGCAAAGCGGAATAACATGCTCCATCACCTCCGCAGGAGGACCCTACGTCTGCATCGATGTTCACAACGGTTCGAATGCACCTGCAAAGGTAACACGGCTGGACGCATACGGGGATATCGTGTACCGCAGGTCGGACGGAGTCGTCAGGGGCGGATCAGGCAGCAATGTGCATTCTGAGGAGCTCTCATATGTACATGAGAGGGTCCATGCCCAGAGGCATGCAAACCTGCTGTCGGACTACAACCGCTTCTGCTCGTCACGCTACACGTTCATTCTCAGAGAGGACATTGCCCTCGGGACCATAGTGCGTCTGCATGACAATGTGTTCTCAGGACTGGACGTGAATGTCCTCCTTGTATCGAAGGATGCGCGTGACACCTCGGACACCGTGACATACGGTGCGGTGGGCATATCCGTGTTCAACCTGGACCGTGAGCTCTATCACCGCACGACCGACAAGCCTGCAGTCGACCTCAAGGGCAAGGACGGTGCGGACGGGACCGGCATCTCCTCGATCGTTTACACATACGCTGTTACATCCACCCAGAGCACGCCTTCCTCGGTGACCTCTCCCACGATCCCTCTGCTCTCATCCACGGACAAGTACCTGTGGCAGAAGGAGACCATCACCTATTCCGACGGTTCCACGAAGGTAACGACTGCTCTCATCGGAGTCTACGGTGACACCGGCTCAAAGGGCGATACCGGGGCACGGGGTCCGCAGGGAGAGAAAGGTGACACCGGCTCCCAGGGTCCGAAAGGAGACAAGGGAGACACCGGATCCACTGGTCCCCAAGGTCCTCAGGGAGAAAAGGGAGAGACCGGATTGCAAGGCCCGAAGGGAGACAAGGGAAACACCGGCGATACTGGTCCACAAGGGCCTCAGGGAGAGAAAGGAGACACTGGCTCACAAGGTCCGAAAGGTGATACCGGATCAACCGGCCCTCAGGGCGATAAGGGTGATAAGGGCGACACAGGCGCGACCGGACCCCAAGGCCCGCAAGGCAGCAAAGGCGACAAGGGAGACACCGGAAACGGAATCTCCTCCATCACCTACTATTATGCCAAAACGACAACCCAGAATGCACCTTCAAGCGTGACTTCCACCACGATACCTGCATTATCGGCCACCGAGAAGTATCTCTGGCAGAAGGAGGTCATAGCCTATACGGACGGCACATCCAAGACCACAACCGCCCTCATCGGGGTCTATGGTGATACAGGCTCAAAGGGTGATAAGGGAGATAAGGGAGACAAAGGCAACACCGGAGATACCGGTCCTCAGGGCCCTCAAGGCGAGAAAGGAGACACAGGTTCCCAAGGCCCCAAAGGTGACAAGGGTGACACCGGTGCGACAGGTCCGCAGGGGCCTCAGGGCAACAAAGGCGATAAGGGCGATAAAGGAGACACGGGCTCACAAGGACCCAAAGGCGACACAGGTGCAACCGGCCCTCAGGGACCACAGGGCGGCAAAGGTGACAAGGGGGATAAGGGAGATACCGGATCGCAGGGTCCTCAGGGACCGCAAGGCCCGAGGGGAAAGACCGGAACCACCGTCTCGGTCCAGTACGCCATGAAGTACATCGGCCAGACGCCTGTCAACGCGGACTTCTCGGATGAGAGGCCGGACGGATGGACTGTAGGCTGCGTGTACTGGCAGCGCTTCAAGTACGTCGACGGCGACGGCAACACCACATACTCGTCTCCGGTTGAGGATGACATCTACAACGATGTGATGGAGGGACAGGTCTCGTTCGGGATCTCCGCATCCGTCCAGTCATATGAGAGGGACCTCAGATCCTCGGACACTGTGGCGGTGACCCTTCAGGCGTTCTCATACAGGTACCTTGATCCGTCATTCTCATGGACCGTCAACGGCACTGCATACACGGGAAACAGCGTGAGCCTGAGCTGGACGAAGAAGGCTGCACCGGATGGACTCTCTGTGACATGCACGCTTACAAGCATCGTCAACGGGAACACATACACCGATTCGAGGAACCTGAATGTGGCTGCGGTGGACGTCACACGGTACAACATCAATCAGGGGATCCTGTCTGCGGATCCCACAGGTGACTTCGTCGAGGGCGACTCCTATGTGAGGCACACCGGAGACGACTATCTGCCTTATGTCTACACCAACGGCTCGTGGACGCAGATCACCGATGTGTCCAACTGGCCTGTTCAGATCGCACAGATACGTGATGCGGTCCTTGCCGGAGGAGTGAACGTCCCCTCGACATCTGTCGCATTGTTCGGTTACTTCAAAAACCTCTCCGCGCAGGATGCCCAGATAGATGCGATCTCATCCAAGGAGATAGTCCTCCAGAGCGGAGGGTCGATCAGATCGTCCGACTACAGGGAGGATTCGCAGGGAAACCCGCTCTCCGGCTTCAAGATCGATGCGGCGGGAAGTTCGACATTCGTCAACGCGAACGTCGTGAACTCCAACGTGTCAGGCTCGTTCACCTCGAATCCGCTTGAGACGCAGGATGCCCAGCCGAGCTCCCAGATCACCGGATCCTTCAGCGAGAAGGTCTACAGCGACCGCGACACTTATGCCGTGATCGCAGACCATGTTGTGGCCGACCAGCTCTCAGCGGTGTCGGGGACATACGGGAGCACCCAGTTCTCGAAGATACTCAGGCTTGAGAACGACACCCAGAGGACATCCAGAAAGACCCTTGCCTCGAGATCAGGGATCACAGGGACAAACAGCCTTGCCGGCACGATGGGCGTGAACGGAAGCGTGTTCATGAGCCTTCAGCGGTACAGGCGATCCATTACGAGGATCATCTACTCTGGTGCGAGGGAGGCCTCCTGCTTCTACCGCATAGGTTCCGGAACACGTCAGGAAATCTCCGCAGACAGCGCGACCGCAGCCCTTGCCGCAGGCCAGACCTTGACTATGGAGCACGAGTACGATGTGGCCGGCGAATCCCTCACAGTCGGCGCATACGACAATCTCGTGTCCTTCACCAGTTTCTTCCCTTCGGGTAAAACACCGGACAATACGGACAACTCCAGACCAAAGAAGTGTTTTCTCGAAGTCAACGGCAAGCTGTTCTTCACTTCATTGTCCTACATCTACAAGGGCACCGGTGGCTCGGACTGGCAGAAGATAGCCGTGACGACCGACACATCAGACACCACCAGCGACTACAGATATGTCAGGGGTCTTCTCACTGACGGCGTCTCCGTGCTTCTTGCCATCGGGCCGCACCGGATCTACAAGAGCGACCTCAACGGGGAGTCATGGACGCTGGTGCTCAGCAAGGAGCGGGACGGGGTGCAGGGTTTCCATGACGAGAGTGCGATCTGCTATGGAGGCGGAGAGTTCAGGGTCGCAGGAAGCGGAAACACCGGGACATACTACAGCAGCACCGACGGAGTCCACTGGACCACGAGGAGCTTCAGCACATCAGGCTATGTGTGGGATCTGTGCTACGGAAACGGCACCTGGCTCTCATCGCTTGACGTGCCGGACTTCAACTCATACCACGATTCGATAACCTTCTGCAACGGCAGGTTCTTCCACCTGTACTGCGGCAGTGAATCCTACAAGAGGGTTGAGCTGTACATGTCAACCAACGGCAGCAGCTGGAGCCGCGTCCATGTCTTCGCATCGGAGGCGTGGGCGTACAGCAGCTCCGCTGTCGCCTACGGCAACGGATACTACTATGTGGGCATCAACCTCAACACCAACACCCCCGGGACGGGAACAGGAGGAGGCATCTACTCGAGCCCGGACGGGGTCACATGGACAAGGATCAACGACAGCAACTGGATCAGCTTCATCAAGGCCACGTACATCCAAGGACGCATGTTCCTCACCGCCTCCAAGGGAGTGGATTTCGGAACCTTCACCTCAAGCGACTGGGTGACCGAGCGCACAGGATCGCTTCTGATGCAGTACGACCATGCGTCGTATCCGATCGGAGCGAACCTGCTCGATGCATCATCCAACATTGTCCGAACTGTCCCCAACGCCCAGAGCTGGCATGACGGGCGGATCGCGATACCGTCGCTCAGCTACACGGAGCAGGTGTTCAGGACCTTCCTCGGATTCACCAGCAACAACGCATCCGTCTCATCGTTCGATGCGAGGATGTATGTGTCAGGCGCGACATTCCGTCTTTCGGGCACCTCATGGTCGGGAGTGTCGGTCAACATCACAAGTCCCACCTCAGGGCTCTACAGCTACAACCTAAAGTGGAACGGGACAGTGCTTCAGATAATCCTGAACGGTACGACGCTTTACACGTTCACCCAAGGCGAGCACTTCGTGGACGGTGCCTCGTTCCTCTTCACCCCGATGGGACAGCTGGACGCGATCCTCGTGAAGGACGTCCTGCCGAAGGCGGACAGCCAGTATGACCTCGGTGCACAGGGAAACGAGTTCGCCAACGCGTACATCAACAACATCTACGGCAATCTCACGGGAAATGTGTCGGGAAACGTCACAGGAAACGTGTCAGGCAACTCAGGCACGTCCGACCGCCTGAACTCCCCGGACACACGGAACACGAACCCTGCACCGAACACCATCGCAAAGGGGCTGACCTTGGACTTCAAGGCCAACTCCGCCATCGGAATATCGGGACACGGGAGCTACTGCGGACTTCTGACCTTCCGTCCGTACGGGTCAGCCACAGACTTCTCCGGAGGTCCTGTGCACAGGATCGCGTTCTGTCAGGACGGGGCGGTTATGCATCAGACGGGAGACGGCAACGGATGGGGCTCATGGAGCTATCCGAGCACCTGGAACTAGGAGGAAACATGATAAGGAACCTTGAGGAGTTTCCGGGACTCAACTGCACGATCAACACAACCGAGCAGTGCAACCTCAGATGCAGGTACTGCTATGAGGTGAGCAAGAGGTCCCGGAACATTGACTTTGATCTGTGCAAGAGATTCATCGACATGGTCACGGGGCCGCAGGATCAGTTCACTCCGATGATGAGAAAGCTCGCCTCGGAGGGCATGATCTTCGACTTCATCGGAGGTGACAGTCTTATGGACCCGGCACTGTTGGACAGGATTGCACTGTACATCACATACCGCATGAAATCAGTCGGGCATCCTGCACGTGACAGGTGGCGCATGTCGATAAGCACGAACGGCACTCTGTTCGGCAATCCCGAGGTGAGACAATTCTGTGAGAGATGGAAGGATCTGCTTTCTGTTGGAGTATCCATAGACGGATGCCCGGAGATCCATGACAGATACCGGGTGTTCCCCAACGGGGAAGGCTCTATGGAGAGAATCAGACAGTGGCTTCCGTGGTACCGGGAGGTCTTCCCGATACAGAGCAGAAGCACCAAATCCACCTGCTCGAAGGCTTCGATTCCGTACCTCTATGAATCTCTGGTTTATATGCATGAGACCCTTGGCTTCGACTGGATAAACCAGAACTTCATCATGGAGGACACCGGCTGCACAGATGAGGACTACACGCTTCTGGATGAGCAGATGGGAAAGTGCGTGCGGTATGTCCTAGACCATAGGAATGAGATGTACTGGGGCATGATTGATCGTCTGTATCTCCAGAGGAGAAACCCTGATGATCCCATACCGGACATCGGGCGCTGTGGCTCCGGCTGCATGCCGTGCCTTTCTCTGGACGGACTCATCTATCCTTGTTTCCGCTGGCTTCCGATATCGCAACCCGGAGGAGTTGATCCGAAGATCGCCATAAGCGGGGATGTGAGGACAGGCCGGTGGTTCCCCGGAGCGATGGACCTGATCCTGGAGAAATCCAAGAGGTCGGAGTGCACAAAGGATCCGAAGTGCCTGAAGTGCGAGTATGAGCCGTGCTGCCCGTTCTGCATAGGTGGGTGCTATGCCGAACACGGGGATTTCATACGGACAACCCACATCTGCGAGATCACAAAGATCCAAGCCAGATGGGCCGAACACTACTGGAGGGAATATGAGAGTCTTGAGAATGCCGGATGAACTGGCCAAGAGATACCTGACGGTAAGACAGAGCTATGACTCCGCAAGGCAGACGCTATCTGTGGCGCTGCCCGACGTGCCTGCAGAGGAGCGGCACGGTTTCTATGTGAACGCGTTCAGGGACCTGTGCGACATGAGCACTGTCCTTGCCGCGGTTGAGGAGGAGATCCTGACCATGTTCGGGATCACCGGCTTTGAGAGGATCGAGATCAACGACATCTATGTCAGGGAGGATGGAGATGACAACTGAGGAGAAGCTTGAAACTTTGATAGACACCGTCAACTGCTTCGCGCAGGTCATGCTCGGCACAATGCAGGGCATAGCGACGATAATCAGGGCGAACAATGAGTCATCCGAGGAGCAGACCTATGAGATCGACGGAAAGACCATGACTCTGACTGAGTACCAGAACATGATCACGAAGATGCAGCTGGATGCGCAATATCAGGAAGCCAGACTCAGGCAGCAGGAATCCGAGATTCAGGCTTCCAGACTGGAGGCTCTTGAGAATCAGGCCAAGGAGGAGTCTCATGTGTGAGAGAAAGTGCGAGGACATGCGGAACCTCGATGCCATGCACTGTGCCGTGATGTCGGTCCTGTCAGCAAGGACGGAGTTCTCCGACGAGGATGACGCGAAGGCCTTCTACGATGTTGCATGCCGGTATCTCTCATCCATCCTATTCGCCAAATACAGGAGGAACAGCACATGTCCCTTGATTCCGGAAGCAAAGCGGTAGCATCTGAGATCCAGTCAATCGTTGACAGCCTGTACTCCGCAAGATCAAACAGAGGCATGGCCAACGGCACCAAGCCCTCGTTCTCTTCAGGCTCCAAGGCCACTGCAGGCGGAATGAACTCCGCGATCACCTCCGCCAAGGGAGATTTCTCAGGAAGCAACGGCTGGATCAACTATACCTCGGACATCCTCGCATATGTCGTGGCAGGCCAGCTGATGAGGTCCTCCCAGATCAAGGCGCTGCAGCAGGTCCAGCAGGATACTCTGTATCTTGCCAGGTGCTCCTCCGGATGCTACGGCAACTGCATATCAGGGTGTTCCAACTCCACATGCACGCAATCCTGCACATCAACCTGCCGTAGCAGCTGCTCGAACAACTGCGGTAGTTCGGGATGCTCCGGATACTGCTACACCTCATGCACCGCAAGCTGCTTCCCGAACTGCAAGGGCGGCATCACGGTCGCCTCAACATGCAAGAGCGGATGCGGGAAGAACTGCACCGGCGCATGCGGTTCCGGGTGCAACAACACCTGCGGTGGAGGATGCAGCAGCGGATGCTCCGGAAGCTGCAGCAACTACTGCATCAGCGGATGCTCATCCGCCTGTGTGAGCGGCTGCCAGACATACTGCGTCTCGGGATGCAAGAACTCATGCACAAGCGGATGCAGCAACACCAACCGCATCGGCTCAATCTCAACCTGAGGATCTGACCCGCTCAAGGATGTCCTTGACGTTTCCGATGTCCTCCTCGATGAGCTTTCCCGCATCCAGCTCGGGATTCGAGATGATCATGGCCGCATAGCGCTCAGCTGTGAACTCAAGCGACTCCTCAGTGATCATCATTCCGTTCTCTGAGAGCCTGTCCCGAAGGTATGAGACCAGATGCTCCCTTACAGGGCGTTCGTGGATTTCGTTCATATTTCCACCTCCGTAACCCTATACAGAAAAAGTGTCGAAAATATTGCGGTTTCTGAGAGCAATTCGGGGATTTTTTTCAAGAAAATAGCTTAACAGAATACTTAACAAATGCAGATTGCGTATGATACACTGATTCCATCATGTGCTGCAGGTTCTACATCTCCAAATCACCAGAGATTCAGACTTATACCGAAAAGGCCCAGCAGTCCTCACTGACAAGCCCCATGACCATAGCCCTTTCACGTCCGTTCAAGACGGAGGGAGAGATCAGGCCCACAGACATCGTCTCAGTCATTGCCCCGTCCAGATCCGGGAAGGAGACGGTGTTTCCGATGGTATGGGGATTCACGATCCCGAGGTCAAATAATCCTGTGGTCAACGCCAGAGTCGAGACCGCGAAGGACAGGGACATTTTCAGGGAGAGTTGGGAACATAGGCGATGTGCAATCCCATGCTCATGGTATTACGAATGGGAGCATCTGAAGAACGAGTTCACCGGCAAGAGCGCCACCGGAGACAAGTACATGATCCAGCCGCGGAACACCGCAGTCACATTTCTCGCGGGGCTGTATCGCATGGAATCCTCGAAAGGCATCAAATATCCAGTGTTCACGGTTCTGACAAGGGATTCCGCACCGGGCATCAGCTTCATCCATGACAGGATGCCGGTGATATTGCCACAGACTCTTGTTGGAGACTGGATCAATCCGGAAAACAAGGCTGATGAGATTGTTTCAGAGGCTTTGAATGATATGGTGTTTGAAAAAGCAGTTTAGAAATCCAGAAGTCAAAGACCGAAGAAGTTTCCTTGAGCATTTGAAACTGCCTGACTTGACAACACTTTTTTTATATCAGCTATCAAACTATCTCCATTTGTTTTCCCATAATACAGATTAACGGAAAAATAGTTACTGTTTCGGGCATTTACGGCCATTACTAAAGCTATTCCTGTATTGTCCGAGCCCAACCATACTGCACACTCCTCAACCATAATTGAATCGTTTTGTTTGTATGATAATGGGGTCCCATAAAGGCTGGAAAGCTTTGCTTTCAGATCCGAAAAGACATCATATGGGTTAAAAACCTTGAAATCAATGCAGACCTGCACGAGTTCCGATTTTGACTTGTCTACTGTTTTTGAATCGTGGCCGAAAAGAAACGATGTCGCTATCTTGTCGACCTCGTAGCCCGCGATGTTAAATCCGTCTTTGAAGGAATAGCATCTGACATCATTTCCGACTTCTGTATAGGGTAGATTATTGGACAAGTAGATTTTTGATTTGAAATTCCAATCAAATAAGGCAGTGTATTCAGATTCATATAAATCCAAAAAACCCAAATCCGACAGAATCGGCTTCAGGTCAGACAGTTCTGTGCCCCAAGGTATATTCATGAATGTATATGTTCTTGAGGCGGCTCCAAGGACAGATACAAGAAGAATGCAAATCAGTATGCAAAGGAAAAGTTTCTTCATCCTTTCATTCCCCATACCATCTCTTGAAGTTCCTTACCCGGCCTGAAGAATGCAACACCATGATCCTCAACTGACACCTTTTCTCCTGTCTTCGGATTGCGGGCATGGTCCTTGCCCTTTCTGGATCTGACCTCGAATGTGCCAAGGCCACGAAGTTCGATGATCTTCCCGTCCGCAAGTCCGTCCTTCAACTCATCGAACAACATGTCGATTACTGTATGGATGTCGCCACGGCTGATCGTCGGCTCCATGCTGTGGATGTTCTCTATTATCTCTGCTTTTGTCAGTTTTCCATTGGCCATGTTTTTCTCCTGATTCAATATACCAGCAATCAGTAAAATACTTCAATATCACCAGTTATGCCGTATCTGTCCTTGAACGCCTCCAGGTCTTTATCTGAAGAGACGAGCATTATCTCGGTGAAAACCTTTGTTTCTTTGTTCCTGAATCCCGCAACCTTCTCTCCGGTGCAGATGCTGCTGCGGATCGCCGGGCAGAGTCTCTCGTGATCATATTCCTCAATCCCTGCACGTTTGTGTCGTCTGAAGAACATGTCAGTTCTCCTCCAGGTATCTCACGCCCTTGCCCGTGGCCTTGGCGTACTCGATCTCAGACCTTGTGCTCTCTCCGATGTATCCACCTTTGTTGATCACGTAGATCTCATCCGCCATGTCGATCTTGCGCTTGTGCATGTCGTCCAGCATCTCCTTAGTGCCCTCGGTCCACACCTCGGAATCCCCGCTGTGGCCGAACAGCCCGACGGATATGACGATGTTGCCCTCAAGGGTGAGGCGCTTCTGCTCTTCAAGAAACTCATCCTTGAACCTCGTGCTTCCGCACAGTGTGATGACCTTATACTTCCCGACCATATCAAGCCATTATACCACGTGTTTTTCCTCAGCCGTTAGTTTTCACATAACTCACCGCCATTGAAACCCGACAGGTCAGTTTTGCCGCTTCCAAGCGGAACACCTGTGAAGGAAAAGGCGATGACAGAAGCACAGAGAGAAACGATTCGGGATCTACGAAGCAAAGGCTATGGCTACAGATACATTGCGGGCTTTCTCGGTGAGAGTCTGAACACGATAACATCCTACTGCCGCAGGAACAACATCAAGGTGAATGAAACCGCCGTGCCAGTAGAACCGGCATCCGTTTGCAGATATTGCTGCAAGCCCATCCATTCAATTCCCGGTAAAAAGAAGCGTCTCTTCTGTTCTCGTGAGTGCGGCCTACTGTGGTGGAAGGAACATCCGGAGAAAAGAACACCGAGAAAGACATATTCATTCGTCTGCGCATGCTGCGGAAAGGAGTTCACAGACAGCCGGAACAGACCACGCAGATTCTGCAGCATCGCATGTAGTTCGACCTATAGATTCGGAGACAAGCGCTATGAGACTCAGTGAAGACCAGTTCCAGCGCCAGATGGATTACAGCGCGACGATGCATGTGCTCGAAGACCTCAGAAAACAGGGGCTGTTATCCGATTCTGAATTCGAAAAAGCCAACAGCCTCATGGTCGAGAAATACAGTCCGATAATTCAACCTAATTGTTGATATTAGTTGAAATTAGAGCGTACATGTTACTGGGGTTGAAGATGCAGATAAGAGTCGAAAAACCAACCGGACTACCGACTGTAAAAAAGCTGAATGTTGCCGCTTATGCCAGGGTGTCGGTTGACTCTGATTGCGCAGTACATTCCCTCACCAATCAGGTGGATTACTACAGTTCCTACATCTCAAA
>JAFZZV010000235.1 GCA_017828855.1 Oscillospiraceae bacterium
CTTTGAAGCTTATTTTCAAGTTCACAGAACTGAACGAAACAGATCTTTCTGATGCAGCTGCTCTCAAGTGGAATGATTTTGAGGATGCTCTTCAATCAGTCACTGCTTCCAGAATAAAAGCAGATTGTATTATTACCAGAAACCTTAAGGATTATATAAATTCTTCTGTAATTGCTTTCACTCCCTCCGAATTACTGGCCCGCATCTAATATCTTCCGGCTTATTTATTATGTTGATGAGTGCAGAAGTATTGATACAAACAATAAGACCATACGTTATCTATACCACCATACTGTATGATAGTAGTAACATCGTCAACAACTCCATCATCCGCGAGTTCATCGGGGCCTCCGCCCTCGTGAAATAAACAGGTTTTTAACAATAAGATCGAGTAGGGCGTGATCCGATGAGATCACGCCCTGTTTCAGTATTCGTTTTATCACGCTTAAACTGTCAGCCGACCTTGATCCACATCGCCGGCCTGACGAATAGCTGCGTGTAGGTAAAGTACTGCATCACCTGTCCCTCCGAGGTGATGTACGTCACCATCTTCTCGTCGTGGTGATCCGTCGACAGCGTGCGCGTCATCCAGGCTCCCGCGAGCGTGTTGAAGTCGTAGTATCCGAAGCTGACGTTGTAGTCAAAAGATTCCGTGACATAGGCGATCCAGTCCCGGCTGGCCGGCATGGTGTTGTAGGGATACCCGCCGTCGCCTTCATAAGGCCCCGCGGCCTTTCCGAAGTACTTCTCCACCTCCCGGAATGAGAGCAGGAAGACCTTGTCATCGGTGTCCGGGTCGTCTGGAAGATCCTGCACCGCCAGAGTGGACCAGTTCGGTTTGACGCTCAGGTTCGGGTCATCCTCGAAATCTCCCCAGTATCTCATGAGCTCCTCGTTGGCGGCTTTGTTATCCAGATGCGTCGTCTGTATGAGGGCAAGCTCGTCTTCGTCAAACATCAGCAGGAAGCCCTCCGGGTCGTTCAGGAACGCGCGCAGCGACGAGTTCTCCCAGGTCACTGCGTCCAGCCCTGCCATATCCGGATTGTAGTTGAATGAGAAGGCGTCTATGAGCTGGTCGGTCATTATGAGCAGCCTGTCCCCGTCCCTGTCCAGCACTCTCCATTTGAGTGATTCGGTCTTCTCGTTATAAGGCCAGATGTCGTACGTTCCGAGCGTGACGAGATCGCCTTTCTCAGCCTTGCTCAGCTCCACGCAGCCGAACGCCCCGTTCTTTATCTTCGCGAGAAGCTCTTCCGTGACGCTCTCCATTACAAGGTAATGATCGTAATACTGGTCCTTGAACCACAGGAAGTCTCCCTTCATGAAGTACGGAGTCTCATATCCCTCCTCGAACACGGCATTCTTTCCGTCAAAAGTGACTCCCTGCACATCCTCCCACTCATCGGAGTATGTCCCCTCACCGTTATCGCCGAGCGTCAGGAAAGGAGTCCTGTCGTAGTCGAGGATGTCCTTTTCGATTATATTGACAGGCCTGCCGTAATAGTCCGTGGACTCGTTGTATTCGCTGACATATTCTCCTTCTTCATTGCCGTAATAGCGCAGCACCCAAACCCCGGAAGGCACAGTGTTCTTCCCGGTCCCCGGAGCATCAGGTCCTTTCCCTCCTGAGGAGGAACAGGCCGTCATAAGGATCATCGCGGCAGCGAGCACGGCGGCCAACAGCTTTCTTGTCATTCTGAAACCTCGTCCAATGCGTAATAATATGACATTCGTTCCGTTTTTCCGACAGTTCCTGTCGGAAAAACGCAGACGAACGATATCGACATTATACAACAGAATGTCTTTTTGGTATACGCGTCAGAACATGTTCTCCCTTTCTGTAACTTGATGATGGCAAGCAGCACGGACATGATACTGAGCATACCGAACTTCTCGATTTTGTAACAAACATCATCATCTGAACGGCTCCGACAAGCGGGATCTAAACCACATGGCCGCAACAATGTACGGATGGATAAACCCCAGCATCCCGCAAGCGAATCCCACCACAAACAACAACGCTGTGAAGATGCCGATCATCGTAATATCCTCTGATCATGTCATGTATTCCGGACAAGAAAAAACGGACTGCTGTGATGAGTACAACACTCCGTCTTTTGTTTGCCAATCTGTTCAGTCAGATGTCCACCAGACTAACGCGGGACTCGTTGTCCGAGAACAGTTCGCCCTCCTCTTCCGAGGCAGCTGTGGCCGCGGATCTCCTGAAATAAAGCCGGGTAATGGATCATCGGGCATAAAAAACAACTGTTGCAGATATCGACATCACTATCAACAAACACAGATCAATGCAGTGCACCAGATCGGCGCACTGCGCAGAAGAAGCACGGTCCATTCCGGTCCCGTGCTTCCTTTTTTCACAAGTATTTATTCAGGTGTATTCGCACTTCTTCCCGTTTTCGGGCCTTCTGAAATGTCTCAGGAAATCCCATGCTGCCCTGGATGTGTCATAGATAGCTCCGTGCGGCATGTCGCTTATGTTCGTAAAGCACACCCTCGGTAATCCGTCTCTTCCGTTAAAGACATAGGTGGTGAGCCTCTCACCCTCCTTGTATCCGGCTTCCGCCGTATACCTGTTAGAAGCGTCCCGGATTTCATCCGGTCTCAGGCGGATGGGACCATCTTCCGAATCTTCGGGAGTCCCTCCGTTGATCCTCTGGAAGGCGGAGAACTGTTCCCGGTAAAACTGCCTCGGCACGTCCATCTTGTGGTCCAGGTCCCCGTTCACCGCAAAGACCGGCAGCTCGTACCCGGACTGTTCCAGCTCGTCCTCGTAGCATATCATCGGGCTGTTCCAGGGAGATATCGCCGCGAACAGCTCCGGATGTCTCTCTCCGTACCAGGTGGTTGCGAGGGATCCGTTGGAGAACCCGGTGAGGTATATCCTCTCCCTGTCTGC
>JAFZZV010000236.1 GCA_017828855.1 Oscillospiraceae bacterium
GTCTATGTGATCCTCAAGGACCGCCAGGTCAGGAACGTGCTTTTCATGTTCTTCGTATACTCGCTGGCGAGCTCGATCAACACCACTTATTTCAGCAACTACGCGGTCTCCCTCGGCGGAAGCTATTCCATGGTGGGGATCGCCTATTCCATCCTGGGTTTCTCTGAGCTGCCTTTCCATCTCGGTCCCGGAAAGAGATGGCTTCAGCGCATCGGAGTCGAGCGCTCCCTTCTGGTGGTCCTTTCGGTCGGAGTGTTCCGCTGGACCGTATGCATGCTCACCAACAACTCCTCTGTTCTGATGTGGACTATGGCCCTCAACGGAATAATGCTTGTACCGGTCATCATCGGGATGGCTCAGTTCCTTTATGACCACGCCCCGGAAGGCCTCAAGGTCACCGCTCAGACTTCCCTGAGATCTACCGTATCTGTCATCGCGATGCTGATCGCAGATTTCGGAGGGAGCGCCATGTTCCACATGTTCGAACAGATGGGACTGAACGGCTATAAAGGCATGTATGCCCTCATGATACCGCTGTCTGTACTCGGTCTGATAGCAGGTTTCTCATCTCTCAAAAAAGGAGAGGCCCAGGCCGGGGAAGCCGTGTGATCCTCTCTCGTTTCCAAAGGCCCGAAGCCTTTCCGCAGCCGGCGGGAAGGCTTTTCGTTTTCTTCCTTCAAGCTTGTGATATATCAGTTTTGCGATTGCCTAGATTTCTACTCTGTCGGATAATTAGATTAGGATAATATGATACATAGGAGAGTATAAGTGAAAGCAGATAAAGACACAGGCAAAAAAGACAGCCCGCTTATTTTCTACATTTTCTATTTCGTGGTGTTTTTCGGCAACGCCATCCAGGGAAGCTTTCTGACGCTCTACCTGACCAATGCCGGCCTTCCCCAGTCCACCGTAGGTCTTCTCAACGGGATCACACAGTGTCTCTCGCTGATCGTCCTTCCTGTAGTCGGGCGGCTGGCTGACAAAGCTCCCACAAAAAACAGAGTGCTCTGCATAGAGCTCCTTATCGCGATAGTAACTCTGATCCTATTCAGCAGGGCAAAGAACATTATCGCCATCTGCATTTTCCGCGTAGCATATTCCCTGTTCTTCATGCCTATCGCAAGCGTATATCAGACCATAACGATGGAATATGCCAACAAGAACGGATGGGACTACGGTCCGATCAGGATGACGGGAACCATAGGTTTCTCCCTTATGGCGCTGGCTGCAGGTCTCGGAATGAACAAGAACATATCCATGATCTTCCCGTTCCTTATCGGCAGTTACGTCCTCACGTTCATCCTCGCCCTCATGCTGCCGGAATCAAGGCGCGTAGATAGGCCGTTAACAGAAGGCGCAAAGGAAGGCAGCGACGCGTCGAGGATCTTCTCGATCCTTAAGAACCGCAGGGTCAGGAACGTCATGATGATGTATTTCATGTATTCATTTGCGACATCCCTGAACAACATGTATTTCGGGCTGTACACCAGGCAGCTTGGCGGCACCATGACCATGGTCGGTCTAGGAAGCATGATCCTTGGATTCTCCGAGCTTCCGTTCCATCTGGGCCCCGGCAAGAGATGGCTGGAACGCATCGGTCTTGAGAAGTCCATGCTGGTCGTCATCACCGCCGGCATAATCCGCTGGGCCGTTTGTGCCCTGACTAAGAATGCCTGGGTCATGGTGTTCACCATGGCTTTCAACGGCATAATGCTGGTGCCGGTCACCATAGGCCTTGTAAAGTTCCTGTACGACAATGCCCCGGAAGATCTCAAGGTCACCGCCCAGACCTCACTTCACTCATCGGTATCCGTAGCTGCAATGCTGCTGGCGGATTTCGGCGGAAGCCTGGTGCACACTCTCCTTGAACGTGCCCGTATGGATCCCATAAAGAACCAGTATGTCCTGCTGGTGCCCCTGTTCATCGCGGTGCTCCTTATCGGATACACTTCCATGAAGAGAGGTGAGCGGGAAGACACACAGTCTGCATCGGAACAGATCTGATCCTTATTTTCGAACAATACATAAGTATCGCCAAGCGGTCCTGCTCAGGGCAGTCCGCATCTACAATCAGGAATACGAATAATGAAAACTGAGATCAAAACTATCCTGGAGGAAGTAAGAGACGGCATCATTTCAGTGGATGATGCTCTCCTTAAGATCAAGACAAAGCCATTTGATGACATAGGTTTCGCTAAAGTCGATCTGCACCGCAGCACCAGGCAGGGCACTCCGGAGGTCATCTACGGAGCAGGCAAGACTCCCCGGCAGATCATAGGTATCATCCGGTCCATGACGGAAAACGGACAGAGCCGTGTATTGATCACCCGTCTGTCCAAAGAATCGATGGACGTGATCGAAAAAGAGATCGACGCGTCATTCTACCCGGAAGCGGGCATCGGGATCGTCGGAGGCATTCCGGAACCTGACGGGATAGGACGCATAGTAGTCGCTACTGGCGGGACCAGCGATATACCCGTGGCAGAGGAAGCCGCCCTCACGGCCGAGTGCTTCGGCAACGAGGTTACCAGGCTGTACGATGTAGGTGTAGCCGGACTTCACAGGCTGCTCTCTCATGCGGAAGAGATTATGAGCGCATCCGTGCTGATCGCGATAGCGGGAATGGAAGGAGCCCTTGCAAGCGTTATAGGCGGCCTTGCAGACTGCCCGGTGATAGCCGTCCCCACGAGTGTCGGTTACGGCGCTTCGTTCGGAGGTCTGTCCGCGCTTCTTTCAATGCTGAACTCCTGTGCCAGCGGCACAGCAGTAGTAAACATAGACAACGGTTTCGGTGCCGGTTTCCTTGCAAGCCGGATCAATCACATGGAGATCAAAAAATGAGAACACTGTATCTGGACTGCGGAATGGGCGCTGCGGGAGACATGCTTACCGCTGCATTGCTTGAGCTCCTGCCCGATCCCGACGGTTTTCTGAAAAAACTCAACTCACTGGGCATCCCAGGTGTTGAGTTCCGAAAAGAGCCTTCTGTCAAGTGCGGGATCACCGGGACACATGTCTCTGTCATCGTAAACGGCGAGGAAGAAGGCGAATGGATGCATGATCATGGGCATTCCCATCATCATGAACACGAGCATGAGCACGATCACGACCATGAACACGAGCACGACCATGAGCATGAGCACGGGCACAGCCATTCTCATTCCCACAACGGAATAGATGACATCGAGCATATCGTCAGAGGTCATCTGGATATACCGGACAGGGTCAGGGATGACATCATGGGAGTCTACTCTCTTATTGCAGAAGCCGAGAGTCATGCGCACGGAGTCCCGGTATCCGAGATACACTTTCACGAAGTCGGCACGATGGACGCCGTTGCGGATATAACTGCCGTATGCATGCTTATGAACGAGCTCTCTCCGGACGAGGTGGTCGCCTCACCTGTACACGTAGGAAGCGGACAGGTCAGAAGCGCTCACGGGATCCTGCCGGTGCCTGCGCCTGCTACCGCATTCATTCTCAAAGGAGTCCCGTCCTACGGTGGCGCCGTAAGAGGAGAGCTGTGTACTCCGACCGGAGCGGCTCTGCTGAAGCATTTCGTCACGCGCTTCGGCGACATGCCCGTAATGAGAACAGATTCGATCGGCTACGGAATGGGAAAGAAGGATTTCGAGGCTGCCAACTGTGTCAGGGCTATGATCGGTGAGACGGAAGACCGCACTGATGGTGTCACGGTCCTGTCCTGCAATGTGGATGATATGACTGCGGAAGCGATCGGATATGCTATGGAAAAGCTGTTTGAGGGGGGCGCGCTTGAGGTCTACACCTCTGCGATAGGCATGAAGAAGTGCCGTCCCGGAACTCTGATACGCGTCATCTGCAGGAACACCGACACCGAGGAGATGGCAAGGCTAATCTTCCGCCACACGACAACGATAGGTATAAGAGAGATACCGGTCAGCAGATATGTCCTTGAAAGACATACCGAGACCGTATCCACCCCGTACGGAGATGTCAGGAAAAAAGTCTCTGCCGGATACGGAGTCAGGCGTGAGAAGTTCGAGCATGATGACCTTGCCAGGATCGCCGATGAACAGGGCGTAAGCCTTTCTGAAGCAGCGAGGCTCATTGAGCAGTGACAGCACAGCAGACAGTTCTTTAGTGACTGTAAGGACATCAGGATGTACGAACTTCATATAAAAAAAGAAAAACTTGAAGAAAGCCTCTCAAAGCTGGGCAAAATTGCCGTAGCCTTCTCGGGAGGCGTGGATTCGACTTTCCTACTGGACACAGCCAATAAGGTGCTGAACGAGAACGTGATCGCAGTCACCGGACGCTCTGCCGCTTTTCCCGAAAGGGAGAGCGATGAGGCTGCGTCCTTCTGCCGTTCCATCGGAGTCAGGCAGGAAACAGTCACTATAGACCAGATGACGGTTCCCGGTTTCAGGGAGAACCGTCCCGACAGATGCTATCTGTGCAAGAAGACACTGTTCACCGCATTCCTGGAGACTGCGGAGAAAAACGGTTTCAGCATTCTTGCCGAAGGCTCGAACGCAGATGATGTGAATGATTACCGCCCCGGTATGATAGCCATCTCCGAGCTGGGCGTGCTCAGTCCTCTCAGAGAAGCCGGTCTAAGCAAGGAAGACATAAGAACGCTCTCAAAGGAGGCGGGACTTCCGACATGGTCAAAACCGTCACTTGCCTGCCTTGCAACAAGAATCCCTTACGGAGACGAGATCACTGAGGACAAACTCTCGCTGATCGATAAGTCGGAACAGTTTCTTTTCGATCTGGGCCTCAGTCAGGTAAGGGTACGGCTCTACGGCAACACCGTCAGGATCGAGACCGATCCGTCACAGTTCGGTACGATACTGGATCCTGAGACCGCAAAGCTGATCAACGGATACATCTCCGGCCTCGGTGTCACGTATGTTACGCTCGACCTTGGAGGATACAGGACCGGAAGCATGAACCTCGTGCTTTCCGAGAACGAGAAGATGTCCTGACAGCTTTAATACTTACTTTATCCGCTGCGCGCCTGCAGCGGTTTTCTTTTCACTTCGGCAGTGCAGATGACAACTGCAGTTTTATACACTAATATATTAATAGAAGCCTGAATCGATCATGGAGGGAGAAATATGGACAGCAACGAACTGAAAAACGGTACTTCCGAAAATGAGATGCCCGATATCGTACAGCCTTCCGGCACTGACGAGTACGATAACGACGCTGCGGGCACTGAAGTTCCCGCGGACACTTCCCGCGAAGCCGCGCCGGTGACTCCTGATCCTCCGAAGTCTGAACCTGAGCAGCCCGAGGTCTCTGAGGAAGCAAAGGAGCCTGAACTTCCCGCAGATGGTCCGAGTTCCGCTGACTCTGCAGAGACTCCCCCGGATCCGGCTGACGGATCTGAGCCGACGGACGGCGGAGAAGAGCCGGTGACTCCAGATCCTCCGAAGTCTGAACCGGCGCAGCCTGAAGTCTCTGAGGACGCAAAGGATCCCGAGCTTCCCGCAGACAGTAGGAGTTCCTCTGACCCTGCAGAGACTCCACCGGATCCGGCTGACGGGTCCGAAGCGCCGGACGACGGAGAAGAGAAAGAAAAGAAGAAAAAGAAAAGAAGCATACTGCTTCTAATACTTACGATCCTGATCCTTTTACTTGCGCTGGGCACCTGCTGGTTCTTCCTTCTGGGTCCCGGGGCTACACGCTACCGCGTCAGATTCGATACTGCGGGCGGAGAGAGCGTGGATGATATCTGGGTGAGATCCGGCAGATCCGTGGACCTGCCGGATGCAGAACGCGCCGGATATGACTTCAAGGGGTGGATGCTTAACGGAAAGGCAGTGGAAGATCCGTATTCGCCGAAATCCGACGTCACCCTGACCGCCAAATGGGAAGGGCTTGAGTTCACAGTCAACTTCAACTCCACGGGCGGTATGCCTGCCAGCTACAAGGACACGTTCAGAGCCGGTGATGTCATCGGATTCCCGCAGGAACCGACCAAACAGGGATACGCGTTCCTGTATTGGGTGGACGATGAGGGAAAGACTGTCTCCCCCGGCGCGACTATGCCTGCCGGCGATCTGTACCTGTTCGCGGAATGGGCTGAAAAGAGCTTCAAGATCACTTTTGATACCGATGGCGGCACTGCGATCCAGCCTGTGGTCCTCAGAGAAGGAGACCCGTTCCCCGAAGTCAGCACTACCAAGAAGAACTACACATTCGACCACTGGGAAGATCCCAAAGGCAATAGAGTCACAAAAGGCGATATCCTTCCCGCACAGGATGTCATACTTCATGCAAAATGGAAGAGAGACACGTTCACCGTCTCCTTTGACAGCAGAGGCGGAAGCGATGTGTCCCCGATAAAGGTCAACGCGGGCGACACACTGTCACTCCCTGCCAGCCCGACAAGAAAGATGTATATCTTCAACGGCTGGGAAGACAAGAACGGTACTCCGATACTTGAAGGCGCGCTCCTTGATCCCCACGACATCACACTGTATGCAAGGTGGGAGAGAGCGTTCTTCACGGTGGAATTTGACAGCAGAGGCGGAAGCCATGTCCCGGCTGTATCGGTAGAGGCCGGGAAGGAACTGATACTTCCTGCCGCTCCTACGCGTGCCGGATACAGATTCGTCCGCTGGGAAGACGAGCACGGAACTCCCATCTACGATCATGCCCTGCTCTCGACGGAAGACATCATCCTTTACGCTGTTTGGGAACAGGTCAAGGTCCTCAATGTCACGATGCATAAAAAAGCGGGCGAGATCGATTCCATTAACGAAACTGACACCTCGATCACCGTCTGGATAAAAACTGACAAAGCAACGACATCGATGCTGAACTCAAATATGGATGTCACCTGGAAATACTCTACTAACGGTGTCCTGACAAGCGTAAAAGTATGGGATGACCAGATAACCTTTATCGCCAAGTACGTTGACGATCAAACCTTTGGTCTTATCGTCGCGGAATCAGAGGACGGACAGACATTCAACATTACTGTCCATCCGCTGGACCCGAACGAATGATCCGTAACACCTACAACCTGAACATCGCGGGACCTCCGGGTCCCGCGGTTTTTTATATGTATGGGAGAGCCTCCGGTTTGCAGCCGGAGGCTCTCCCATACAGTATCTTCTTCAGTTATGTCTCATCTGAGAACGGGCTTGTAGGTGACCATGCCCCTGCGTCTGTTCTCTCCGGTGGGTCTCGGCCTCTCCACGTCGTACTTGTGGATGGGTTCGAAGCCGTTGGCCTTGAACGCCTCATAGTCGAACTCGTCTATCTCTTCCCAGGCGAGCTTGTGCATCGCAAGGAAAGCCTCGCCGTAATCTCCGCCGAACGGGGTGTTGAGGAACTCGTCAACTATCTCGATGCCCATGGCAGGAGATA
>JAFZZV010000237.1 GCA_017828855.1 Oscillospiraceae bacterium
AAACGAAAGAATATTCTTCCGAAAGTGTTATTTTTATGTTGACAACGAAAAAACGCGGGAGTAGTATAACAGTAGGCTTCAGGTTACGGAAGAATGATACGGAAGTGCTGAAGCGCCGATATAGCATCACCCGAAGATCTTCGGGCACCCGAAGATCTTCGGGCAGAAAGGAGAAAAGCGTGATTATTGATTTCGGCCCGCTGCGCGGCAAAATGCGCGAAAAAGGATACACGCAAGAAAAGCTTGCCAAAGCAATAGGCATGGCTCCATCAAGCTTGAACCTGAAACTCAACAATAAGAGAGACTTCACGATATTGGAAGCGCTCATTATTGCCAAAGTGTTGGGCATTCGAGAAATGGAGCCTTATTTTTTTACTGAGAAACTTGCGAAACCTAAAGCAAGAAACGGTAGAAACTGAAGCGCTTCGATTTTATGGAGAGCAGTTATGAAGGTTAGAGAGTTTTTGGATGTATTGTTTCTTACCTCGCCTGATCAGGTGGTCATTGTGAAGTCTCCTGATCAGGACGCAGAGATCGAGCTCGACTCTGAGCCGCTTCTCAAAGAGGAATACGGCGATTGTGGCGAATGGGAAGTAGCGAACTTCATGTTTCACGGGGACAGGATGCTTATCCACACGAGGGTTCGAATCCCACTGGAAGCAGATTTCCCTGTACTGAAAAGAGAAAAGGAGTACGAGTCATGAGTAAGAGAAAGTTTTGGAGAAGGATAAGCGGAGTCTTGTTCTTCATAGGTATGTTGATCGCTTTCGGCACGGCCGGATCATCAGACCTGGAAATCATTGATGAGGGCCGCGAGGCCCTGCAGCTGGTGTTGGCACTGGTGTTAATCCTGGCGTCGGCACCCGGAATAATTGGAGGAATGAATTCGAATGATTAAGGAGTTCAAGTGGGACACCCACGAGGAGTGGCTCGCCATACGGGCTAAGTACATCGGCGGATCCGATGCCGCGTCTGTGATCGGACGCAATCCGTACAGAAGCGCATACGCGCTCTGGGCAGAGAAGACCGGGAAGATGCCCGGCTTCGAAGGCAACCTGACGACCAAGGTCGGCTCGTTTCTGGAAGATCTCGTCGCAGATCTTTTTGAGGATGCCACCGGCAAGAAGGTGCGCAAGAGAAATCGCACCTTAGTCAACGATCTGTACCCGTTCGCATGCGCGAACATCGACCGGAGAGTGGTCGGAGAAGAGGCGTTCCTGGAGATCAAGACCACGAACAGCATCCCGATCATGCGAGAGCTGCGAAACGGCGGACAGGAATTTCCGGATTCCTACTACACACAGTGCGTGCACTACCTTGCAGTCACCGGTTATCAGAAATGCTATCTCGCGGTCCTCGTGAACTGCAGAGAGCTCAAGATCTACGAGCTGGAGCGCGACCAGGAAGAGATAGACGCCCTCATGGAAGCGGAAAAGGAATTCTGGGACTGCGTCATCAACGACACGCCGCCAGCTCCGGATGGGCTGTCATCCACGACAGAAGCTCTCGAGTACCTGTATCCCAGCGCCGATGACCAGGTGATGGATCTCGGAAAGATCAAAGGCTACCTGGACGAATATGTCGACATCAGCAGACGCATCAAGGAGCTTTCGCAGCTCAAGGACCAGACGGCGAACGTCATCAAGGATTACATGGGCAGCGCCGGCAAGGGGATCACGGAAGGCTACAGCGTGACCTACGGCAACCAAGAGAGATCCACGTTCGACACCAAAGCCTTCAAGGCAGCACACAGAGAGATAGATCTCGAGCCGTATTTCAAGAAGTCGGTCACCAGGACTTTCAGGGTCACCGAGAAAGGAGCATGAGCATGGACTTCAGAAGCAGCGGATCGGTCGAGAGAGATATTTACCATCCGGCAGACAAGAGTGCAAACGTCAATGTGCTGATCCAAACGGACAACGACGAAGCCCCGGAATTCAGATATTCCGGACACTGCTGCGCAATGGTGATCGTAGGCGAAGATGACGCAACCGCGAACGTCGTAGGAACAATAAACACCGAAGAAACGGCGGCCCTGCTCAGAGGGTTGGACAGCCTTATACAGTGCCTGATCAAACGGAACCCTCTGGCGGGGGGGGGTATTCCTGACAACGAGACTGGCAGAACTGGAAAAGGGATCATCGTCCGGGTCCCTGGCGGATATGCTCTTCGGCGGAGGTGACGACGATGAGTAGAAAGAAAGTCACGTACGCTGCAGGAGACAGGGTAAGGATCATCGACAGCGAGGTGGAAGCGACGATCCTGGACAGGGTCGTGAGCGAGATCACCGGAAAGGTCGCATACACGCTTGAGTCGGAAGACTTCGACGGAGAAGACTGGAGCGACGTAATGTTCACGCCAGACGAGCTCGAGCCCCTCTATGATCTGAACGACATGCAGAACATCGAGATGAAGATAGAGCTTGCGGATAACGTAGTGGTCGCACGAGTGTACCGTGGCGGAAATCAGGTCTGTGTAGGCCACGGGCACATATTCCGTGAGGGATTGCTCGGTTTCGTACAGGCTGCCTCCTACGCCGTAAAACGCACCTATGAGCGCATTTCAGAAAAAGACGACGATTAAGAATTTGAGAGGAGATTTTAAGTAATGGCACAGCCTATCAAGAACGCACCGTCCACAAGAGTGGACAACAAAAAGACCATCCAGGGATACATCGACAGGATGCAGGGAGAGATCAAGAAAGCGCTGCCTTCAGTGCTCACCCCAGAAAGATTCACGAGAATGGTCCTGTCAGCGCTGAGCAGGAACCCGGCTCTCGGTAATTGCACACCGCAGTCGTTCATGGCAGCAATGATGACAGCTGCGCAGCTGGGCGTGGAGCCCAACACTCCTCTGGGGCAGGCGTACCTCATCCCGTACAACAATCACGGAAAGATGGAGGTCCAGTTCCAACTCGGATACAAGGGTCTGATAGACCTGGCATACAGATCCGGAGAAGTTGAGATCATCCAGGCGCATGTGGTTTACGAGAACGACGAGTTCGATTTTGAGTACGGTCTCGATGCCGGTCTCAAGCACAAGCCAGCGCAGGGCGATAGAGGAGAGCCGGTGTATGTGTACGGAGTCTTTAAGACAAAAGACGGCGGCTACGGATTCGAAGTCATGTCGATGGAAGATGTCAGAAAACATGCTGCGAAATACTCACCGTCCGTGCGAGCGAACAGGTCATCTCCCTGGCAAACGAACTTCGAGGAAATGGCGAAGAAAACGACCCTCATCAAGGCTCTGAAATATGCTCCGCTGAAGACAGATTTTGTCAGGGCGGCGAACTCCGATGAGACCATCAAAACTGACATAGCAGCTGACATGCTGGATGTCCCGGACGAGACCATTTTTGAGGCCGAATATGAAGAAGTCACTGATGAACCGGCAAATGGAGGAGCAGACGCTGTCCTCGATGTCGAAGCCGGCTGAACGGATCCTGGAGTACCTCAGGAGCCACGGGGACATATCACCGATCGAGGCGTTTATGGAATGCGATTGCGGATTCCTCTCTACGGTGGTCGAGGAACTGGAACAGCTGGGATACGAGATCAGGACCAGAGCAGAATCATACACAAACTATTTAGGCGGGCAGACACCTGTCACCAGGTACGTCCTGGTGGCAGGACCGTCGCCCCGGGAGAGCGAGGAGTAGGAAATGGCTGAGCGAAGAATGTTCGCAAGAAGCATTGTTGAGAGCGATGCATTCTATGACCTCTCGATGGAGGAGCAGACGCTGTATTTCCACCTGAGCATGAGCGCAGACGACGACGGAGTGATAGGTAGCGCGAAGGCGATCACCCGTTCCTGCGGTCTGAAAACCGACGTTCTGGAGTCACTTTGCAGTAAGAGATTTTTGCTCAAATTGAGGAACGGATTATACGTGATCAAGCACTGGCGGATAAACAATTACGTCCAAAAAGACCGGTACAAACCGACCATGTATTCCGAAGAGATATCGGATGTCGTGCTCAAGGAAAACAGCTCGTATACAGAGGCCAACAAGGTCGAAACAGACCATGTATCCAACGAACCCGCCTTAGTGGATACATCAGAGACCGATTCCATGTATCCAGACAGTGTATCCAAGGAACCGACCTCAGTGGATACGCAGGTAAGGTTAGGTAAGGTTAGGGAAGGTGAGAGTGAGAGCGCGCAGGCGCGCGCGCACGCACGCGAGGACGACGTTTTTGAACCTCCGACGGTTGAAGAGGTCGAGGCTTACTGCAAGAGCGAGAAGCTCAAGGTGAACCCGAAGAGGTTCGTCTCGTACTACCAGGCGAGGAAATGGTCACTGCCCGGAGGATATCAGATCTCGAGCAGCGATGAGTGGAAGGCTCTGATCATTTCGTGGAACGAGAGGGACGGACCCGGAGGCAGGTCATCCGGAGATGATGCTCCGGACGAAACATTCATAAGAGCGTTGGTCAAGCTTCACGAAGAAGGTCGAGAGGTCATGGATGGGTAAGCATACGGAATCTACCAGGGCTGTGTGTCCGTACTATCGGCACGAGGATCCTCAGGTGATCTACTGCAAAGGGATCACCGAGGGGAACGTCCTGCACCTCGCATTCTCTACGCGGGTCCAGGCAGTGAAGTA
>JAFZZV010000238.1 GCA_017828855.1 Oscillospiraceae bacterium
ACTCCGTTCAGAAACATCTTCACGAACTCTCCTCCGATCCTGATCTCCGGAAGATCCCGGAACAGGAAACCGGGAGAGATCAGGTATCTTGACGCCTCCCCCTCCGCAGCTGCTCTCTCCAGTTCCTCTGCTGTTACTGCTGAACCTATCCCGAACCCGCAGGCAGACGTCCTCCTCAATGAGGTTAGATGACAAAGCGCACCGCACTTTGCAGCTGCATCTTCTGCCAGCGTACGGACATATGTTCCCGCAGAGCAGGTAACTCTGAAGGAGACAGTGTTTTCCGAGAAGCTGAGAAGTTTCACATCATAGATCTCTATCTGTCTGGGTTCTCTGTCGATCTCCACGCCCTTTCTGGCAAGTTCGTAGAGAGGGACCCCTTCACGCTTTATCGCACTGTACATCGGAGGGACCTGCGTCCCCTTCCCGCGCATTCCGAGAAGCGCGTCGGAAAACTCTTTTTCGGTCGGGATCCTTCCTCCGGTCTCAAGAACAGCGCCGTCCGCATCCGCAGTATCAGTGCGGATCCCGAACAGCGCCTCTGCTTCATACTCTTTCCGCGTTTCAGGAAGATACTGCAGAAGCTTGGTGGCTCTTCCGACCATTACCGGAAGGACTCCAGTCGCCATTGGGTCAAGAGTCCCCGTATGTCCGGTCTTTTCTTTCCCCAGCGCTCTGCTGACTATCCTTGCTGCCTGAAACGATGTGATCCCTTTGGGTTTATCCAGAACAATGATTCCGTTCATGTGATTCCCAGTCTTCTGTTTATGGCTGCAACCATTGCGACCTTTATCTCGAACGGCGTGCCGGAGCACTCACAGCCCGCTGCCCTGAGATGTCCGCCGCCTCCGAAGACCGAGCAGATCTCGGAAGCATCCAGCGTCGCGGTCCTCAGAGAGATCTTCCAGTTCCCGTTCTCCTGCTCGCGCAGGGTCACGCCTGCTTCGACACCTTCTATTGCCTTCGGAATGGTCGCGATCCCTTCTATGTCGCTTTCGATGCAGTTGGTTTCTTCAAGCATGCTGCGGGTGATCGTTATAATGCAGATCTTTCCGTTCGAAGTGAACTCCATTCCAGCAAGCGCGCGCCTCTCGATCTCGATCCTTGCCCTTGACTTCTGCCCGAATATCAGTTCGTTGAACAGCGCAATGTTCACCCCACGGGAGACCAGCTCAGCTGCAAGTATATGGTTCTCCGCGGTCGTGTTGCTGTATCTGAAACAGCCTGTGTCTGTCGCGAGACCCACATAGATACAGTTGGCTATTCCTGTAGTGACCTCACAGCCCATGGCTGTTATGACCTTGTGGATTATCTCCGCGCAGCAAGAAGCATCCGCTTCCAGCAGCGTTTCCTTTGCAAACTCCACACTGGTCGCGTGGTGGTCTATCACCATGTCGATACAGTCCGCGTATTTTGCAGTCTCATTCGGCAGGAGCCTGTTGCTGGCCAGATCCACGGCGAGCACGAACTCCGGTGCGGCAAAGGCATCGGGACGGTAGTCTCTGGTTATGAGCGTATAGAAAGAAGCAAGTTCACCGCTCCATGCGACGCGGCAGTGCTTGCCCTTCTGCTGGAGCGCCTGGGCTATCGCGATCCCTGATCCTATCGCATCCCCGTCGGGATTCTTATGCGTGAGGATCAGAATGTTGTCAGCGCCGAGCAGCGTTCCGGCAGCATCTTCAGGAGTTATCCTCCGAGTTTCCATCTGTATTGAGCCCTTTCAGGATACTGTCTATACGGTTATAGTAGTCCACTGAATCATCCGCAACGAACTGAAGCGATGGGATCTTCCTGATGTTCTTCATGGTGTGGGCGAGTTCAGTCTTCAGGTAGCCTTCTGCTCCCTGCAGGACCTTGCAGGCTTCTGCAGCCTCCTCGCCGCCGCCGACTGATGCGATATATACCTTTGCATAGGCGAGATCACTGGTGACCTTTACACGGACGACCTCCAGAAGAGAACTGATGCGAGGATCCTTCATCCTGGTTATTATCATGGCCAGCTCCCTTCTGAAATCAGAATTGAGCCTTTCTGCCCTGTGAGACGGCATCTTACTCCTCCCTGTACTCTTCCTTTGTGTAGGCCTCGAGGATATCTCCCTCTTTGATGTCATTGAACCTGCCGAGGGAGATACCGCACTCGTATCCCTGTGCGACTTCTCTGACGTCGTCCTTGAATCTTCTGAGGGAAGCTATCTCGTCATCATATATGATGATACCGTCGCGCACGACTCTGATAATGCTGTTTCTCGTGATGGTCCCTTTAGTGACATAGCATCCGGCGATAGTGCCGACGGAACTGATCTTATAGACCTGACGCACTTCTGCAGAGCCGAGATCCACTTCACGGATCTTAGGCGCGAGCATTCCTTTGAGAGCTTTTTCCACGTCATCTATGGCGTCGTAGATGATGCGGTACATGCGCATCTCAACGCCTTTTTCCTCAGCCTGTGATGAAGCAGCGGCATCAGGCCTGACGTTGAATCCTATGACTATCGCGCCGGAAGCATCCGCGAGCATGATATCGTTCGCGCTGACTCCACCGACTCCCATGTGGATTATCCTCACCCTGACTTCGTCGTTGGAGAGTTTTTCCAGACTCTGCTTCAACGCTTCGCAGGAACCCTGGACGTCTGCCTTGATGATAATGGGCAGCTCCTTGACTTCTCCTTCCTCGATATGGCTGAACAGGTTGTCGAGAGTGACCTTGGAATAGCTCTTGAATCTCTCTTCCTGCTGCGCGGTTCTTCTCTCCTCGACGAGTTCCCTCGCCAGTCTTTCATCCTTAACGGCGTTGAAACGGTCGCCTGCCTGAGGCACCTCGACAAGGCCGGTGATCTCTACGGGGACAGAAGGTCCGGCGCTCTCGATGAGATTGCCGTTCTCGTCTGCCATCTGGCGGACTCGTCCGATAGCTGTTCCGGCTATGACGACGTCTCCGTTATGCAGCGTTCCCTTCTGGACCAGGATCGTAGCTACAGGGCCGCGGCCTTTGTCCAGTCTGGACTCTATGACGGTGCCGAGCGCCAGTCTGTCCGGATTCGCTTTGAGGTTCTGCACCTCTGCAACGAGATTGATCATCTCCAGGAGCTCATCTATGCCTTCTCCCGTCTTGGCGGAGACATTGACGCAAACCACGTCGCCGCCCCATTCCTCCGGGACCAGATCGTATTCTGTCAGCGATGCTTTGACCCTTTCAGGATCTGCTTCCGGTCTGTCTATCTTATTGAGCGCAACGATGATCGGGACGTTTGCAGCTTTCGCGTGGTTTATAGCCTCGACTGTCTGCGGCATGATCCCATCATCCGCAGCTATGACAAGAACTGCTATATCCGTAACGGATGCTCCTCTGGCGCGAATCGCTGTGAAAGCCTCATGTCCGGGGGTATCCAGGAAGGTGATGTCCTTTCCTCCCTGTCTGACACGGTATGCACCTATATGCTGGGTGATCCCTCCGGCTTCTCCGGACTGAACATGGCTCTTTCTGATGTAGTCGAGAATGGAAGTCTTTCCGTGGTCGACGTGACCCATTACCACGACGACCGGCGCCCTTGAGACTAGGCTCTCCGGCGGATCCTCCTCGCTGTCGGCTCCGGCGATGTTCAGCCTCTCTTCGATAGTGACGTGCACCTCCCTCTCGACCTTGGCGCCGAGTTCCTCCGCGACCAGCGACGCAGTGTCAAAGTCTATCAGTTCTGACACAGACGCCATCACTCCGAGAGACATAAGCTTTTTGATGACAACGGTAGCCTGCGCCTTGAGCCTGCTCGCAAGTTCTCCGACTGAGATCTCGTCAGGGATCATGATCTTGAGCTGTGCATGGCGGGCTTTCTCAAGCTGCAGTCTCTGAAGGCGCTGCGCTTCAGTCTCCCTCTTCTGATACTGCTGTTTGTTCTTTGTCTGTCTGTTGGTGAATTTCTGTTTGTTGCCCTGTATGTTGCCCTGGTTGCGCCTTCTTCCGCTGTTGTCTGCGCCTTTCTGCGTAGCCATGGCGTCATATTTCTCGTTGTATTTGCTCAGGTCGACTTCCGATGCCCTCGTATCGACGACTCTGGAGACTCTCTCCTGGACGACGTTTGCCTTCCCCTGTCCCTGATTCTCCCTGGCTTCCGCCCTGCGGAGCTGCTTCTGAGCAGACTTTTCTATATCTCTCTTCTCTGCAGGTCTCTGAGACTGCTGCTTCTGTTTCTGCTTCTGAGTCTGTTCCTGCTGAGCCTGTTTCTGTGTGCCCTGTTTCTGTCCTCCCTTACCGTCAGCCTGTGTCTTCTTCTGAGCAGGCTGCGCAGGTTTCTTGGCAGTATCAGGTTTCTTCTCCTTCGGCTTGTCCTCAGGAAGCACGTCGTTCGCAAAATACGCGTTCAGATCCTTGACCTGGCGCTGCTGCGTAATTGCGTTGAAAAAGAAATCCAGCTCGTCCTCAGACAAGACCGTCGTATGCTTCCTCGCCTGTCCTTCAAGCGGTTCCAGCACTGCGATGACGTCCTTGTTCTGAAGGCTCATGTCTTTTGCCAGATCTCCGAGTTTGTACTTAATGATCATTTAATCCTCCCTTGGATCGCCTTTTTAATCAATTCAGCAAAATTATAATCAGTTATCGCCGCTACCCCGAATCTCCATCCAAACTTGCTGCATATGTCATCCTGCGTGATGTCAGGCCTGTAAAGCTCGCATCTGCCATCGCAGAATCCTTCGACTTCTCTTGCCGTCCTTTCGGAAACATCAGAAGCCAGTATCACTGCAGCTGCTCCGTTCGATACAGCTTCCTTGGAAGCCTCGAATCCTATGCGCAGTTTTCCTGCTCCTCTTGCCATGGACATCGCTGAGAGCAATCTGTCATTCTTCATCTTCGCTCTCCGCGATCTCCTGCGCAAGACGGTCATACAGTTCCTGCGTCATGCTGCATTCGAGAGCACGTTCAAGCTGTCTGCTCTTCTGCGCCTTACGCAGGCACGCTTCGTTCCTGCAGACATATGCCCCTCGCCCGGACTTCTTTCCGGTCAGGTCGACCGACACTTCTCCGTCAGGAGATTTGACCACGCGGATCAGTTCCTTCTTCGGTTTGTGTTCCCTGCAGCCTATGCACATTCTGAGCGGGATCTTTTTCGGCATCTCTTCTCTTCCGTCCCTGTCAGTTCTCTTCTCCGTAATAGCCGCTCTCAGGGCGGATATCGATCTTGTATCCGGTGAGTTTTGCTGCCAGCCTTGCGTTCTGCCCTCTGTTTCCGATCGCCAAAGAGAGCTGGTGATCAGGCACCGTGACCCTGCAAACCTTCTCATCCTTATCCGTGATCTCTACATTGATCACGTTTGCGGGAGAAAGAGATTCTGCGATGAACTGAGTAGGATCCTCGCTCCAGAGGATCACGTCTATCTTCTCTCCGCCCAGTTCGTCCACTATGTTGGCAACTCTTGATCCGCGCGGGCCGATGCATGCGCCGCGGGGATCTACGTTCTCATCCTTGGACCAGACCGCGATCTTGGTGCGCTGTCCGGCTTCCCTGGCTATGCCTTTTACCTCTACGGTTCCGTCGAAGATCTCCGGCACCTCGTTCTCGAACAATCTCTTTACAAGTCCGGGATGCGTACGGCTGATGAGAATGCGCGGACCGCGGTCCGAGACCTCGACATCAACGACATACAGCTTCACGTGCTGTCCTTCTATCAGTACCTCATCCGGCACCTGCTCATTCTTCGGCAGGATCGCTTCGGTCTTACCGATCAGTACCACTGCGTTTCCCCTGACTGGGTCTACCCTGTTCACTACTGCGGTGACCAACTCGCCTTCCTTGCTCTGGAGCTCCTCAAAGACCTGGCTCCTCTCTGCATCTCTTATCCCCTGTCTGATGACGTGCTTGGCGTTGACAGCGGCGATCCTTCCGAATTTCTTGACCTTTACGGGAATATCGATGACCGACCCTATCCTCGCCCTGGAGCGGTATGTCTTTGCCTCCTCCAGAGTCATCTGGGTATTGGGGTTTTCCACTTCCTCAACTACATCCTTGCGGATATAGATCTTAAATCCTTCAGTCTCGGGATCCACATCGACGAATATATTGTCCTCTCCGCCGTAGTCTCTCCTGACAGCATGGATAATAGCTGCCCTTATCTTTTCGATGAGGCTCTCCTTGGAGACTCCTCTTTCCTTTGACAGCATGTCCAGTGCTTCAAAGAATTCACTGTTGGCACCCATTGCGGTGTTTCCTCCTAAATATCGTTGTCGTCGTCTGCCTTAACGTAGGCGACTGCTGATTTACTGATAGTCCTGGATCCGTTCTCCGTCTCCAGAGTAAACTCGTCGGACGTGCTTCCGGTAAGTATCCCTCTGTAATCCCTTACATGATCCTCGTCTTCCCTGATGAGCTTGACTGCTACAGCTCTTCCGTTCCAGATCCGGAATTGGTCATCAGTGCGTATCCTTCTGCCGAGCCCCGGAGAAGAGACTTCGAATCTGTACGGAGCAGAGGTGAGATCAGCCTCGTCTATCAAGGGATCCACTGCCCTTGACATGCTCTCGCAGTCCTGAATGCCTATTCCTTCCGGTTTGTCGATCGTGATCCTCATGATCACGTTTTGCCCTTCTTTTCCGTAGAATACGTCCCAGACTGACAGACCGAGCTGCTCTGCTACAGGCTCCGCGATCTCTCTGACTTTTTCTGCGATGTTCTTCTTCTCAGCCATTTAACAGTCCTTTTTGCTGTTATACAAACGAAAGAGCGGGTCGCCCCACTCTTCCAGTCAACTGATCATTCAACACTGATATATTAACAGATTAAAAAGAAAATGCAAAATTATTTTTATACGATTAGTATATTACGTTAACGATTATACTGTATGTGTCCATTTGCGTTGTTATCTGTTTACTGCAAGGCTCTCGTAGAAAAGAGGAAGAAATACATATCCCTGTGACTCAAGCCCTTCGATTATCTCCGGCAAAGCCTTCAGCGTATTCCTGTTATAGTCGTGCATCAGGACCACAAGGAACTTTCTGCCCCCTGTCTTGTCCAGGACATTATCCCTGTATTCCTCAGCTGACAGGTCGTACATACCGTCCATCGTAGCACTGTTCCAGTTGACGTAAGCGTACCCCTCTTTTCTGAGTTCCTCGATTATATCCTGCTTCAAACTTCCTGCCGTGCCGCTTCCTCCCGGGAACCTGAGGACGTCGGTGGTTATACCGAGTTTTTCATAGATAAACGTCCTGTTCTTGATGACATCATCCATGAAGGCTTGAACGGATCGGTATATTCCTCCCCTTATCTGATGAGAGAAAGTGTGGTTGCCTATGGTGTGGCCGCTTCGTGCGACCCTTATGTATGTTTGTCCGAATGTGCCCCAGTCCCTTCCTCTCTGAAAGAACGTCGCCAATATCCCGTACTTTTCCAGGACGTCAAGGTACTGCTCTGTTATCTCGTAAGGTCCGTCGTCAAAGGTGAGATAAGCGATCTTTAGGTCGGTCTCCCCGTTCTGGACCATCTCCTCCAGTTTCTCTGCTTCATCAAAAAATCTCTGCCGGGCAGCTTCCGCTTGCTTCGGCAGTCCCTTGACATTCTCGATCGCTGTTTCCAGTTCCCCGATCCTTGCCTCAGCCGATGCGCACGACTTAAGGATCATCTCCGTCTCGGCTTCCGTCGCTTTCAGTTTCTCTGTGAGTTCTCTGTTCCGCCGCACTTCGTAAGCGAGCCGGAACGAAACACAGACAACAGCTGCCGCAGTCAGAAAGATCAGGGCCCAATGATATCTTCTAATTCTTTCGTCTCCCGTTCCCATATCTCACAGATTTTAATGATCCAGGAATACTGTTCTTCCAGGGATGCAAGTTCCTCTTCCCGTTCTTTCTCCAGCGATGAGAGAGACTCCTCCATCGCAATCGCTTCCGACTTGCAGTCCGAGGCGTCTTCCAGCTGCTTTTCCGTCCTTTTGCTGCATATGGTCATCGCCGCCGTCAACGCGGATACAGCCGCCAGGATCGCCAGCATGGTCTTCACTGCTTTTCCCGTCATGTTGTTTATCCTTAATTTTCCAGGTTCTTCGCAGGACTGCGGATCAATCCTGACGTCCTGTCTCCATGTCTATGACTTTCCTGAACTGAGTCTCGTACAGCTGCTTGTATATACCGTCCATCGCCAGAAGTTCTTCATGACTGCCTTCTTCCGCTATCTTTCCCCCGGATATGACCAGTATCCTGTCTGCCTGAAGGATCGTGGACAGTCTATGGGCTATGACTATGGAAGTCCTTCCCTTCATCAGCACGTCCAGTGCATTCTGTATCGAGCTTTCGGAAATGGAATCCAGCGAGGATGTCGCCTCGTCCAGTATAAGGATCTTCGGATCCTTGAGGATGACCCGGGCAATCGACAGCCTCTGCTTCTCTCCTCCAGAGAGCTTGAGTCCCCTGTTGCCGACCTGTGTCTCATAGCCGTCCGGCTGGGATACTATGAAATCATGGATGTTCGCTATACGGCATGCCTCTTCAAGTTCTTCCTGCGTAGCGTCCGTTTTCGCGAACAGCAGGTTGTCCCTGACTGTACCGTTGAACATATACGCTTCCTGAGTAACTACTCCTATGTTTGATCTCAGATAAGCGAGATCTATGTCCTTCACGTTCACTCCGTTGATCCTGACAGCCCCGCTCCTGACGTCATAGAGCCTGGGAAGAAGGTTCACTACTGTGGACTTGCCCGATCCGGACGGCCCCACTATTGCATACATCTTCCCGGAAGGGACCTCGAATGACATGTCCTCTATCAGGGGAACATCTTCCGTGTAGCGGAATCCCACGTGGTCGTACTTGATGACTGCTCCGTTGCTGAATGAGGGCTTGAGGGGATTATCCCTGTTCTTGATCTCAGGTTCCATGTCCAGATACGAGAATATCCTTGTAAAGAGCGCCATGGATCTTGTGAGATCCACAGACACGTTCAGCAGCGATTCCACCGGTCTGTACAGCCGGTTTATCATGCTGACAGTCGCAGTTATTGTGCCTACCGTGACCGCCGTGTCATTCATTTTGATTATCAGGTACCCGCCTGCAAGGTAGATGAGCAGCGGTCCGAGGTTGGTGAATATCCCCATTATCACGCGGAACCAGCTGCCTGCTCTGGACTCTTTTGTCGAAAGGTCTATGACCTCCTTGTTTGCCTGCTCGAATCTGCGTTCTGTCTCCTTCTCTCGCGTGAACAGCTTGATCAGCAGAGAACCGGATACAGAAAGCGATTCGTTGATGATCTCATTCAGTTCATCCGTTTTAGCTCTTGATTCAGAGAGAAGCTGCCAGCGGTTCCTCCCGGCGGACTTCGTGGGAAGTACCAGCAGCGGGATGACCAGGATCCCTACGATGGAAAGCTTCGCATCGATATTGAAGAGCGCCACTATAGTGGTCATGACCGTGCATACGTTTGATATGATGTTGGTCAGTATGGAACTGATCACCGTAGCGACACCTGATATGTCCGAGTTCATCCTGGTGATGATGTCTCCCTGCTTCTCTGAGGTGAAGAAGGAGTGCGACATGGTCTGGAGATGGCAGAACATCTCGTTCTTCATGTCGAATACTATCCTGTTGGAGACCCAGCTGTTGATGTATGACTCCAATACTCCTACTATATTGGACATGGCTAAGGTGAATATGGCCAGAATGACCAGCTTGATCAGTAACGCCATGTCCTTTCCCAGTATCGCCTCATCTATGATCTTTGCTGTTATCAGCGAGGGCAGAAGTCCCAGAACCGATGACAGTATGATGATGGCGAACACCGCTGTGAGTTGGAACCAGTACGGTTTGAGATATCTGAGTATCCTTTTTATCAGCTGCCTGCTGATCTTCGGTGTGCTCTGTTTCTCATCTTCTGTTAAAAACCCTCTCGGTCCGAATCCTGGAGGCATTTGTTCTGTTTTTCCTTTCCCTTTTATAACGAAGGAGCAGGGGTCATCTGTTGGAAATGACTCCTGCTCTCATTGCTTTGTTTGACAGTGCTCCTGTCCGACAGTACTTATCAGCCGAGCTCGGCGAAGTACTTGATCGTCCTTACCATCTGGGAGGTGTAGGAGTTCTCGTTGTCGTACCAAGATACTACCTGTACCTGATAGGTATCGTCATCGATCTTCGCGACCATGGTCTGCGTGGCATCAAACAGGGAGCCGAAACGCATGCCGATGGTATCGGAAGAAACGATAGGATCGGTATTGTAGCCGAAGGACTCGCTGGCCTGAGCCTTCATTGCTGCATTGATGGAATCAACAGTGACATCCTTGCCCTTTACGACTGCTACGAGGATCGTGGTGGAGCCGGTGACTGTCGGTACGCGCTGAGCGGAGCCGATGAGCTTGCCGTTCAGTTCGGGGATGACAAGGCCGATGGCCTTGGCAGCGCCGGTGGAGTTGGGAACGATGTTGGCAGCGCCAGCACGTGCACGGCGCATATCGCCTTTGCGGTGCGGTCCGTCAAGGATCATCTGATCGCCGGTATAAGCATGAACAGTGGTCATGATGCCGGACTGGATCGGATATGCATCGTTAAGAGCCTTGGTCATGGGGGCCAGGCAGTTGGTCGTGCAGGAAGCTGCGGAGATGATCGTGTCATCCTTTGTCAGAATGCCTTCGTTTACGCCAAAGACGACTGTCGGGAGGTCATTGCCCGCGGGAGCGGAGATGACGACCTTCTTGGCGCCGGCGTTGATGTGCGCCTGGGACTTGGCCTTTGTGGTGTAGAAACCTGTGCACTCGAGGACGACGTCTACGTCGAGCTCTCCCCAGGGGCAGTTGTTGGCATCAGCCTCTTTGTAGATCCTGATGGATTTTCCGTCGACAATGATCGAATCCTCTGTGGCTTCAACTGTGTGAAGGTTCTCGCCGAGCTTGCCGATGTACGGACCCTGCGCGGTGTCGTACTTCAGAAGGTTTGCGAGCATCTCGGGGCTGGTCAGGTCGTTGATGGCAACGATCTCATAGCCCTCTGCACCGAACATCTGACGGAATGCCAGACGGCCGATACGTCCAAAACCGTTAATTGCAACTTTTACCATGGAATAATCCTCCGAATTATTTAATATCCATTACTGAATATACTTTATCAAAGACCGCAAATATTTTATCAGAAGCAGATTTTATATGCAAGTCCAAGTTGATCCTCCGCAGGAGGCTGTTTTCCCTTTATTTCCCGATGTTTGCTAAAAGCTGAACACCCTGTCAAAACCGGCAAGAGAGCCTGCCGTCTCCTGCATCCGGAGGTACAGTTCGGCACATCCGAAACTGTCGCTTCCGGCACGGTGAGCGTCAAGCGGGATGCCCAGCTCTGAGCAGAGCGTTCCCAGCTTATGGTTCGGCATCGTCTTTCCGTAAACAGCCCGTGAGATCCTCAGCGTGTCGGCATATCTGACGGGATGAAACTCCATATCGTAGTGATCCAGGAGTTTTTTTAGGACTCCGAGGTCAAAGGAAGCGTTGTGCGCAAGAATGACGCTGTCCTCCATGATCTCTCTTATTCTGTTCCAGACTTCAGGGAAGATCGGTTTGTCCTCCACATCCTCAGGCCGGATCCCATGGACCCTGATGCAGCGCCAGTCGAATTCCGTCTCCGGATTGACCATTATCTCTCTCGTCTCAATGATCCTGTTGTTCTCGATGACCGTGAGACCCGCGGAGCATATCCTGTCACCGCGGCTGTTCGGCGTCTCGACATCGAAAGCCACCATCCTTCTCGGCGGCACCGGTCTCAGGTGTTCTGGTGCCCCTGCAAGAAGTTCCTTCAGTTTTTCCTCTGTAATATAGTTCACGATCTTCTTCCCGTTCTCTATTACCAGACTGCTTTCAGGTAATCCTCATCCGAGATAAAATCCATCGGTTCTCCGCGCGTTTCCTCTCCGGGGACATCGATGTTGAGATGCGAGAACCAAGAATCAGGCGCTGCACCGTGCCAGTGCTTGACGTTCGCAGGAACATGCACTACTGTGCCCGGTTTCATCTCGACTGCGTCTTTGCCCCATTCCTGATAGAATCCTCTGCCTCCGACACAGATGAGCATCTGCCCGCCGCCTGATTTAGCGTGATGTATGTGCCAGTTGTTCCTGCAGCTGGGCTCAAAAGTCACATTGGCGACTGTCAGCTGTTCTGTGGAGATCTGCGCAAGATAAACTTTTCCGGTAAAGAACGGATGCTCACCACCGGTCCCTACAGGGAACATAATGGTCTTCTGATATTCCTCAAGTGTCATGTCCTTCCCTCCGATATTCTTCTTTAAATAAATGATACTTATGTTGGATCTGAAAATGCAATGCGGATTGACTGGAATAGGGCGTTTGGCTATAATTTCTCTGCACGGCATCAGATACTGCCGGCCGTGCCAGATACGGAGAGTTGTCCGAGAGGTCGAAGGTGCAGCACTCGAAATGCTGTGTGCCCAAAAGGCACCTAGGGTTCGAATCCCTAACTCTCCGCCATGGAAAGCCTCTTTTGCCGAAAGACAAATGAGGCTTTTTTGCTCCAAAGGTGAGCGTATTATGCATATTGCTATATCAACTGAGGAGAGTTCTTTTTTAGATGAAGAAATACAGAGTATGGTTCGTTTTCGCCGGATGCATGCTCCTTTACGGAGCGATGATGGGCATCCTTTTCAACTGTGCCGGCGTTCTCATCAACGGCGTCATTCAGGCAGAAGGATACACCAGCAGCTCTATATCCTCTTACTACACTCTTAGAGGACTGGTATCCACCATAGCGATGATCTTTACGGCAAAGCTTCTGACAAAAATCAATATCAAGGTGATGGCTGTTCTGGTCGGCTTCACAGGCTCTCTTTCATTCTTCCTGATGTCTCTATACACACAGCCTTGGCAGTGGGCTATTTCCGGCGTCCTTCACGGGATCGCATCCAGTCTGACGATCCTTCTGCCCACATCGGTGATCCGGGTCTGGTTCGTCAAAAACAGGGGAACGTTCATGGGAACATATATGATGCTCTCAGGAGTCATCGGAGCAATATTCAATCCCATAGCAGGTCATCTAATCGGATCGGTCGGCTGGAGAAAGACCGCTGTTATTCTTGCGTCGTGTGCATTTTCCATCGTTTTCGCCGGTGCGATGCTGATAGTAAGAAAACCGTCAGATGTCGGGGCTCTTCCGTACGGCGGCGAGGAAGTTCCTGTTCCGAACAGAACAGCTTCTCCTGACAGCAGAAGGCGTGTCCCGATCAAACTGGGAACATATCTCTACATCTTCTGTTCGGTCACAGTTGCAGGACTTGCGATCCAGATGGTCTCCTATATCCCTCAGTACGCATCATCTCTAGGATATGACGCTATGATCGGGGCAAAGATGACTTCCATCCTTATGATCGGAAATCTTTCTGCAAAGATCCTCTTCGGGGTATGCAGCGATTATGTCGGCCTGTGGAGGAGCATCCAGATCTTTTTGGGGCTCATCGGGACCGGTCTTTTGATCCTTATGGCAGGAAGCGGGATACCGCTTCTCCTATATGCCGGTGCTCTGCTGCTCGGTTTCGGATATATGAGCGGGGTAGCCAATTCCCTGGTGTCTGCCGAGATCTTCGAGCCGGATCAGTTCGAGATACAGTACAGCCGTCTAAGCATGCTGAGCGGGCTGTCCACTGCGATCTCTCCGACTATAATCTCCGGTGTGTTTGACAGCACCGGCAGCTTCAAGCCAGTCCTCGCTGCACTGGCTGCATGGCTGTTCATCGCGATCTTCCTTATTTCACTTCGTGAAAAACTCGGGATCATCAGACGCAAAACCTCCTCGGATCCTGCTGAGGAGAGCTGACGTCTTGCGATACTGGGTTCCCGGCATCCTGATCTGAAACACATGCAAAAGGGTCGTAGCCCGGCTGCCACTGCAAAGCGACAGCCGCTCCGACCCTTTTCTCGTCATCTGCGCAGGAGCGTATCCCGTTCTACTCTTCCCCGTTCAGCAGTTTTTCCCCTATCCTCTCTGCGAGTATCTCGTTTCCTCTGTCAGTCAGATGTATCATGTCAGGCATGAAGAAGTCACTGCTGCGCCCGAAGTCCGCTATGCTGATACCTGAGATGGAGCTGCTCCATTCAGTCTGCGAGTCATCTTCCACGATGAACACCTCATGTCCTTCGCATATCTCAGCCATGGCTGCGTAGTCGCTCTCTCCAAGATACGCGTTTCTGTCAAACACGAACACCACTCTGTGCGGGAGCTCTCCTCCGGACACTGCATCGCGTACAAGCTGTATCACATCCTCACCGTACACATCTGTTACTATCATTGCCGCGTCACTGAGACTCTCATCCAGATATGGTGCGACTCCTGTCAGAAGATCGTTCCCGATGAACACGGTCTTCATCCGTTCCGCAGCCTCGTGCTCCGAAATGATGGCATCGACTTTCCTCTGCCATTCCTCACGGTACACCTCGCAGATACCGTCGAAGATAGCTTTCGCGAACGCTGCTGTTCCCTCATCGGTCAAATGTATCCCGTCTGAGATGAAGTATTCATCGTGGTCCTTGGAAATCTCATACCAATCAATGATCCTTAGATTGCTTCGGCTGGACGCCAGCTCCTTTATACTGTCATTGACCCAAAGAGTTGAGTAGTTCGTGTTGGTGAGCCAGAAGACTTTCCTGTCGGCAAGCCTGTCGACAACTTCTTCTCTGACCCAGTCAGGTCCTTCTCCGTTCGCTCCGAAGTTGAAGACAACTACATCTCCCAGAAGTCCCATGTTCTCTATCGACGAGACTATTCCGTTAGCGACATATGACGTTCTGGATGTTCCTGCATCGAAGTATCCGTTCGGAAACTCCGAATAAAGTGCCGGTATCGCGCCAAGCATTACAGAATCTCCGATCCCTACTACAGGAAGCTGACGCACAGCGTCTTTCAGTCCTTCTTCTCCGTTTTGGAGGGTCGAAAGCATGTCCTCCCAGTCCTGTTCTTCCTGCTTTCTGCGCTCAAGGAGCTCTGCCTGCCGCTGTTCCAGTTCCGCAGCTATCTGATCAAGCTGCATCTGCAGTTCTTTCAGTTCCTGTGTGTGGTCTTCCGCCGCCACATACTTAACAGCTCCGCCCGCAGCGAGCAATGCGACGGCGATAAGTACGGCTACTCTCTTCTTGATAATCGTTCCGCCTGCCCTGAAACCTTCTGCGTATTTGAGTATCAGCGCAATAATGACCGTCACCGCGATCTCCGCAGCCGCCATCAGGAATGAACCTTCTCTGAATCCGCTGCCTTCAGGGAGAGAACGGAACCAGTTTGAGAGCAACAGCTGTTGAGCGAGGAAGATCACCGGATACTGTACCAGGTATATCTCATAGCTTATTCCGGAGATCTTTCCGAAGACTGCATCTACCCTGTTCTTTTCCCTTTCTCTCGTCCCGAGTTCAATGATGACGATACTGAGAACGACCGTTAAGATCATCGGGAATGAACCGGAATCCGAATTGCTGAACAGCAGCATAAGGATCCAGATAAGCACACTGAACCAGAACAGCGCAGCTTTGTCTCCGCTGACCAGTTTCTGCTTCGCGCCGCGCTCTCTCCTGTCTTCCGAGAAGATTCCCCACAGTATCCCTGCCAGGATAGCATGGACTCTGGAGAACGTGTCATAATATGCGGCCATCACCGACCCTGCACCGTAAAGAAGGATCATATAGATCGCGCTGAGTATCGTACCCATGGAAAGGAACAGATACTGCGCCTGCTTTCCCTCTTTCTCCCTGACTTTCTTCAGGAACAGGTAGATGAGAGGAAATACCGCATCGAACTGCAGCTGGATCGCAACATACCAGAAATGCATGAACGGTGAGCTGACGTGCCGGGCAAAGTAATCCAGGCTGGCGGAAAGCTGCCACCAGTTATTGTATCCTAGCAGCACCGAGGTGGTCTCCGGCTTGAGATTCAGCCAACTGATCTCCGGGATCAGCGTGATAACAAGGACAGAGATAAAAGTGACTGCGGCAAGCGGGATATATGTCTGGATCAGGCGTCTCTTATAATACTGCCCGACCGAGAAAGTCTCCTGCTGCATGGCTGATTTCACTGTCAGGAATCCGCTGAGGACAAAAAACGTACAGACCGCAAGATAACCGCCCTTCAGTATGCCGAGATGATAGAGAAGCACAGCGATGCAAGAGAGAGCTCTTACGATGTCCAGATCGTAGTAGTACGCCCGGCGTGTCTTTCTGCTTTCTGTCTCTTTGAGTTCTTCTCCGGTTCTGTCCGGTGTTACTGTTTCGACGCTCTCACTGACCTTGCTGTCAGTGTCTTCTGTTACGGCCGTCGCACTCTTTTCGGCTTTAAGGGGCTTTTCTTTCCCGCTGTCTTTTTCTGTTTTTTCAGCCCTGTTTTTAAAAACTCTTCCGAACAGTCCGACTTTGTCAGTCTTACTTGCCTTTTTCTTTTTATCTGTCTTAACTGAGCTGCCCGTTTTCCCGGTCTTTTTGTTCTTTTCAGACTTACCGGACTTTACGGCTTTACCGGCCTTTCCTTCCTTGTCTGTTTTGCCGGTCTTTGCAGTCTTGGTGTTCTTCCCGGTTTTTTCAGACTTTACGGCTTTACCGGCCTTTCCTTCCTTGCCTGATTTGCCGGTCTTTGCAGTCTTGGTGTCTTTCCCGGTTTTTTCTGCTTTTGTGCCTTTGACTGCATTTTCCGCTTTGTCTTCAACCGGCGCGGCTTCGGTCAGGATCACCTCGGTGTCTTCGATCGCCTTTTGGACTTTCTCGGTCTTTACGGGTCTTGTGTTCTTTCCCGAACTGTTCTTGTTGCCGGCTTTACTGCTTTTACCGGATTTCTTGGCTTTGTTGTTTACCTTTCCGGTCTTGCTCTTACCGGCTTTGCTCTTTTTCTTTTTCTTGCTCAAAACTACCCCCGGCGGCATATCATCGCCTTAACGGCAGGGTCTCTCATCCTGATCGGATGGTTATGCCCCTTTACCTGTTGTCTGTCATGTCGAATCCCTGCTGTTTGCACCAGATATCCATTACAAGATCTACCGGCAGGTGCTTTACCAGCCTGACCTGTCTGCGCACGGGTGCGCCGAGGATCGACACGTCCTTTTTCTTTTCAAGATCCTTCATCGTCTGTTCCGCGACTTCATCCGGCTCGTACCAGCGGTCCACATAGCGGATATAGTCATCGTGGTGGGCATACTCCTGAAACTCTGTCTTGATCCATCCCGGGCATACACACATCACGTGGATCCCTCTCGGTCTAAGCTCTCTGCCGATCGCTCTAGAAAAGCTCAGGACATAGCTCTTGCTTGCACCGTAGACCGCCTGATAGGGAACAGGCTGCCAGGAAGAATTGGATCCGATATTTATGATGCTGCTTCCCTTTTTCATGTAGGGAAGGCTTGCATGACACATCCATGTCAGCGCTACGGAATTCAGCTGGATACTGCCAATGAGCTTGTTCAGATCCTTTTCTTCAAACGGACCGAATACTCCGCATCCGGCTGAATTGACCAGGATCCTGATGTCTGGTCTCTCAGCCTTAAGCATTTCGCTGTACACGGTCAGCGCCTTTGGATCGGTGAGATCCATGACGACAGGTCTGATCCGGTTCCTGCACTTTCCGGCAAGTTCTTCCAGACGGTCTTTCCTTCTCGCGATCACCCATATCTCATCAAATGAGTATCTGCGGTCGATGGAATATACCAGTTCTCTGCCTATGCCTGCTGAAGCCCCTGTAATGACTGCTATCTCCATTAAAGAGTTCCTCCGAACAGTTTGA
>JAFZZV010000239.1 GCA_017828855.1 Oscillospiraceae bacterium
AAGAGATTAGAGGAAAGAAAGTCATACTGCGTCCGCAGAGAGAAGAGGACGCGGCATTCTTTGCGTACTGGTTCAATCAGCCGGAGATAATGTTCCAGTGCGGCTTCACGGAAACGACCGACGAGGAAAAAGAAAAGCAGTACATAAACGAATACCACAGGACGGAAGACTCAGTCTGGTTCACCGTGACCGATACGGAAGGAAACGTCATTGGTGAGACGGGGCTCCTGCGGATGTTCCCCCAGTGGCACCAGACTGACCTGACCATCATAATCCCGGATCCGGCCTGTCAGGGCAAGGGATTCGGGACGGAAGCGATAAACCTGATACTGGACATGGCTTTCCGCGAATATGACATGAACCGCGTAGCCATCGGCGTCGTGGGACTCAACACCCGCGCCATAGAGTTCTACGAGCGTGTCGGATTCAGAAAGGAAGGCATCCAGGAACAGGGCTACTATTACAACGGCGATTACAGCGACTTCGTGATGATGCGCATTCTCCGAGACGAATGGATGCGGGATCACGCAAGTCCGGAATGACAATTCCTTCCCCGCCGCGTTTTCAGGGATACATTTTTTGAGCTGAGCATGGAAGGACTGGCTTAGGCCGTTACCCAGGACGAAGCAATAGATATGATGAGAGGAATAAATACATGAAAACAGATCTCCAGCACGCAGTGATAATCCCCGACGGTGACGCGGACGGAACCGGCAGATACATCGCAGCCGAACTTCCGGACGGGAGGAAGGTATTCCTCGCTGAACAGGAATACTCGCAGGAGGAGCTGGATCTTTTCCGCTCAGAGGCGCCGAAGTGGAAGATTCGCTGCAGCGGAAGCCGGTTTTTCATGGCCGATCACGACAGCGGTGAGGACGCTACAGGGTATTACTGCGGCTACTTCGATCCCGTTCCGGAGAGGGCCGTGTTCGAGAAAGGACGACCTGTGGGCATCTATATCTGCAGTGAAGGCATACGTTACTCAGGAAACGACAGGTCCAGTTTCTATATCAGAGACTGGGGCTTCCCTGGAGCCGACATATTTGACTTCATCCCTTGGGGCGCAGAGACCCACGTCTTCCTCTTCTCCGATCCCTCCACGCACGAATGGAAAGACTGGAGCCTTCTTGTAAGTGATCCGGAAGAGAAATACCAGTCTTATCTGGATTTCTAGCCCGGCCGGGCCGGACAGGACCGCTGTCACGGAAAAACAGTATTACATTCCGATCAGACAGATGGCCCGCGGGAAGAAAGGATGGAAAAAACAAGTATCTTATTCAGGGGGAATCATGAGCTACATCGAGGACAGATTCAAAGAACTGGGCGTGGATCCCGAAAGCCTGTATACGGCGGACGACAGCACCATCCTCCGCACTGCGGAGCTTTGCGGGATAACCTTCCCGGACGACAGAGACAGAGACGAGTTCCTGTTCCTGACCAAGGCATACGTTATAGAACCCGAAACACTGTTTGCAGCCTTCAAGAGAAGCGCTGAAGCTTCGGATGAGGTCTCCGAAGCGATCCAGTACTTTGTGTACGAAGACGGTTCCGAGGTGGAGGACAGCGAAGCTCACGCCATGTACATGTTCCGTAAGGCGGTCTCCCAGGGACTGACGAACGGACACAGCAGGCTCGCAAGATATCTCATCGGCAATGGGTGGAGAGAAACTGAGAAAGGATGCGAGGAAGAGGCGTTCGTAAACGCCCGGACAGCCTACGAGAACGACGAGCGCGACGGCGCTTTCCTCTATGCCAGATGTCTCCTGGAAGGCATTGGAACCGAACCCGACGAAAAGAAGGGCATGGACATCATGATGATGCTTGCATGCAGGAACAACGGAAAGGCAAGCGAGTATATCGCCGACTGCTATCTGAGCGGCAGGTATTTTGAAAGAAACAGAGAAAAGGGCCTCGAGTGGTTATACAAGTCATACAAGATGGGCAACGAGGACGCGGGAAGCAGGTACATGCTGCTCATGGAAAAATCAGGTGACTTCGAACGAGGCTCTTCAGAAGAAGAACTGAATAAGGTCAAGGAGAATATCGGCAAGGTCATCGGCGGAAAATATGATGGTAAAGTCCCTGCCCCGTCACGGCGCAGGCCTAACTTCCACATCGGCGTAGAGATCGCGGGGATAGCTCTCGCCGCGGCGCTCTACGGCATAACTGTATTCTTCTTCAAGATAGGTGCCGGCGGCAGCAACTATCCGCCGCAGATAAAGCTGGGATTCTTCATGAAGACCCTGGCGAATCTCGGATGCCTGGCCGGGATATTCCTCACCGCAGTCTCTTCCTGCGCCATGTTTACCTTTTCCATGTTCGACGACTTTATCTCCGGAGGGATAATCGGAGGCATCGCCGCGCTGCTTGAGATGTTCACCCTCTACGCCTATCCCGTCGTAGTCACTTACGTCATGTACGCCTGCATCGGTCTTGCGGCCCTGTTCGTCATTAGAATCATAATAAAGCTGCTGGGCGGCAACTGATCCCGCTCTTCCCTTTCCATGACAAAATACAGGCTTCAGGCCGGAACCGGAGATAGCCCGACCTATGCGAAGATTTACCATCGACAACACTAAAAACCCCTTTACGCTGATCCTCGGCGCGCTTTTCCTGATCACCGGAGGCACGCTGCTTCTCGCTGCGCACGGACATGAGACGCTGCTGCTGATAGCCTCCGGCGCCTTCTGCATCGTGGCAGTCGCTGCCGCTTTTTTCTACGGGTATTGCCTTGGAGCCCTGCTGATGGGAGCCCTGCTGTCCGTGCTTTATGATATCCTGCAGATGTTTGCCCGGCAGGTCGCTGTCTTCTGCTTCGCTGTCGGCGGGATCCTGATCGCTTATTTCCTCTTCGAGTTCTTTTTCCAGAACAGTCCGGAAAAGCGCGACAGGGTCCTTAAGGTGTTCGGCTTCTTCGGAGATTGTCTCTTTTTTCTCACACTAGCCGCGGTAGCTGCAGTCTTCGTGCTTTCCATATGGAACATCGTGTTGCTCATCAGGGAGAGGGATATCGTGCAGCCCACAGGCGAGCTTGTGGAACTCGACCGCTACAAGACGATATGCATGTACGACGAAGGAGAGGGCGACCACACTCTTGTGTTCCTCTCCGGATCCGGTACAGCCGAGCCTATTCTGGACTTCAAAGGGCTCACCTCTCAGCTGGAAGGCTGTCAGAGGGTCGTGGTGCCCGAGAGGCTGGGTTACGGCTTCAGCACGGGGCTTCGAAGCAACGACATCCGTACAGCTCAAAACATTGTCCTGGAATACAGGAAAGCACTGGAGAAAGCAGGGATAGAAGGCCCATTCATCCTCGTCGCCCACTCCATGGGCGGCCTTCACGCGATCATATGGGCACAGGAACACCCGGAAGAGGTCGAGGCGATCATAGGACTCGACATGTGCGTGCCCGGTTCTTACGAGAACTTCGACCTTAAGGATGCGCTGCGGCGCTCGAGGCTGGGCGCTGCGGGAAGGATCTTCGGTTTCGCAAGGATCTTTTACCGTGACAGTTTCCTTCCGGACACGCTTGATGAGCAGGAGAAGGAACTGTACAGAGCAGTCGCATGCCGCAAGGTCTCAAACAGCACGGTGCGCGACGAGCTCAGGAAGATAGACGACGCTCTGGAAGTGATCGCAAAGAAAGATCTTCCCGGCATTCCTACCCTGCTTTCAGCTCGGATGGTTCCGAGACCGGTGTAGAAGGCTGGGTGACCATCCAGGAGGACTACGCCGCTTCCATCCCGGACGCGGAACTGGTGCTGCTTGAGGACTGCGGGCACTACATGCATAACGAGCAACCGGAGCTCATCGCTCAGGATATAAAAGCATTTATCGACAGGCTGGACAGCTGACGTCCGCTGTCACGCAACACAGGAAAAAGCTCCTCTGCGGAGGCATGAACGATGGAAGAAATAAACGAACTGCAGGATAAGGTGCAGGATCTGGACGAGTTCTCCAAGGACTACGAGGTCTCTGTGAACCTGTTTACGGAGGTTGACTATCTCACTGAGTTCTTCGACTGGTTCCGCATCAGGAAGAACAGGGACGCGGAACTGATCCTGTCCCCCGACGGAGACTTCCGTGAATCCCTGCGTGAGGCCTTCGGATACGGCAGTGCCGACGTCATCGCTGACAGGACCGAAGAGCTCTTCGGGCTGCCGAAGCGCGTCACGGTCTTCAAAGACGACGCCGGCCTTCGGGATGAACTGGAGGGACCCAAGGGTTATGCGTTCTGGTTCTTCGTGTTCGGCATCATGTTCTGCGAGTACGACGGCTTCACCCTCTGCTTCATGTCGGGCACCAACAACTGAAAACGCCCTCCCGGGGACTTCTGTCCCTCAGAAGAGCGCTTTTATCTGATCATCAATTCACCCGGTCTCGCCGGTCTTCTCCACGTAGCTCCTTATCGTCTCGATCATGCCGGGATTCGTGAACTTCTCCTCTATCTCCCGCATGTCCACGGTCTTTCCGGAGAGGATGCCCTGGATGAGCACTTCCGCATACATGACTTCCCTCGTAGTCGGAACGCTCAGGTAGCTGAGGATGTCGATGCTCATCTTGTTGTTTATTCCCTCGATCATTCCTGTGTAGAATGTGCAGTCCTCACCGAAAAGCTCGCCTATCTTCTCGAGGTACTCGAACCCCTTCTCCACGTCCTCCAGTTTCATGGGAGTGCGCTCCACCGGAAGATTGCTTCCGCCGTTGAGCAGCCTGTCCACCGTGGTCCCGAGGATGTTGCAGAGCTCCACCAGGATACCCGTGTCGGGTAGGGTGTCGCCGTTCTCCCACTTTGAGACCGCCTGAAAGGATATGCTGAGTTTATCCGCCAGTTCCTTCTGGGTCATACCGGCGGCTTTTCTGAGATGCTGTATGTATCTCCCTATCCTGAGATTGTCCATTCTTCTTCCTCCTTTTGCGTTTCCTGCGGTCCGCATCATGATGATACCGCAGCTTCAGACAACTCGTAAATAACTTGATTTTTGAATATTTTTCTATTTATGGTTGAGTCATTATGACCTAAGCCTGAAACCTTTCTCACAGACCGGTTTCGCTGCGGTTTGCAATATACTTCCGGCACAAGTGCGAAACCATAATACTATTTCATTTCGGGAGACTGCCGGCAGGCACATACGGAGACATCATGCTTCTAAGCATCACGGACTATAACGAACTCGACAGCAGGAAGCTCATGGACCTGTACCGGGAAGGAAACGTCGAGAACGCGGAATACTTCTACCCCGATATCGAAGACAGGCAGGAAGCTCTCAGAAAGGCTGAGGATGATTTCCTGCAGTACATCGAGAACGAGTTTTTCCCCAAGGAACAGGGCACCTACTGGATCCTGGAGAAGGACGGCGTCTGGGTAAGCGCCTTGAGGACATACCCTATTGAGGAAGGACTCTTCTACATTGAGGCTCTCGAGACCCGCGCTGAGTACAGGCGCATGGGATACGCTTCTGAACTTCTGGAAGCTGTCAAAACCTGTCTCAAGGCGGAAGGTCCGTTCAGGCTCTGCGACTGCGTCAGCAAAAAGAACGAGCCGTCGGTCCGCACCCATCTCAGGTGCGGTTTCCGTATAGTGTCGGAGGAAGGTTTCGACTACATAGCGAAAGAATCAGACAGCCGCGACTACGGCTTCGAGTACAGATATCCGGCAGACAGCTGACCGGATCTCAGATATTGATCAATTTCCTTCTCCGCGAAGATGCGGAGCGCTTCTACCACGGAGGTACCCCATGTTTTCCTACATCTGGCCCATCGCTTTAGTGGTCATTTCCAATGTTGTCTACCAGCTGTGTACCAAATCCATGCCGGAAGATCTGCACCCTATGGCATCGC
>JAFZZV010000022.1 GCA_017828855.1 Oscillospiraceae bacterium
CATCTTTGCCGTGTCGATAACGCTTCCTCCCCCGAAACCCAGGATGAGATCAGGGCGGAACTCTTCAGCCAGGGCGATGCCTTCTCTTGCCTTGGACAGGATGGGATTAGCCTTTACACCGGAAAGCTCGGCGAAATCGATCCCGTCAGTCCTTAGGATATCGCAGACTCTATCGAAGGCACCTGATCTTTTCACGCTGGATCCGCCGGTGACTATCAGAACACGGCGCTTACCGTACTTTTTCACATATTCGGCGATATGTGTCTCAGCACCTCTCCCAAACCAGACGTCACTGGGTGAATGAAAAGTGAACTGTTGCATCTTATACCTACCTTTTCTGAAGTGACGGCAGTGACCTGCCGAACAATCTGGGTATGCTTCCGCTGGCGGGATCATACACCTTAAGTACTTTCGAAAGAAGATCCTGCTCAGTATAGTAGTTGAAACGCTCAATACCTGCATCCTCTGCAGCGCGCTCGAGAGCGGCGATCAGAATGTCGTAGTAGCTGCCTTTGGAGACCCTGAGCCGGGAGGCGAGCGCAGGAATGATCTTCTCATTTATCATTCTTGGCGAATACGGTGTGGCTGAGGCTTTTCCGTATTCCTCGGTAAATCGGAACAGAAGGGAATAGGCTTCGCGATCAGTCATCTGACGGTCAATGTAATATCGTGTTCCTGCCAGACCGTACATCATCTTTTTGGCGTCGTAGTAGCCGAGTTTGAGATTGCGCACGGATATGACCGGGTCGAACTGCATCAGCCTGCCGATATCTGATACGGGCTTTATGAAATGGACGTCTGCTTCAGGGTCATCGTATTTTTGAATCGGTCCTATGGAATTGAGTTCCACTGCGATTATGTCCCTGTATCCCCTTTCCGTAAGCGTGCTGATAGGGAGTCTGTTTGCGAGACCTCCGTCAAAATAGCGCCGGCCGCCCAGCCGCTCGTTTCGGAAAAAGGGGAGATAAGCCGAAGCGAGGAGCATGTCGTAGAGCTCGCCCGGTGCAAGATCCTTTGCCCTGACGACGATCCCTTTCATGTCATCGACGGAGAACGTCACGATAAAGAATTCTATAGGAGACTTGAGGACTGCCTTCTCATTGATCGCTTTCTGCAGAGTGTTTTTAAGAGGGGTGATGTCAAAGCCCCTGTTCTTGAGGGTTTCGGTGAGCGTCTTGGCTGTCTCACGGAAATCAAGCTTGAGGATGTCGTTGTTCATCAGCCTGCCCATGAGAGAGTCATCCACTTCCATGACCTGGGAATAAGTGATGTTTTTCCAGAACCATATAGCGGTATCAAGATCGCCTGAGGTGACGACGGCACCGTTTATTGCTCCGACAGATGTGCCGGAAACGGCGCAGAACTCGATGTTTTCCTCTGCAAGAGCCTGCCAGGCACCGATCTCATAAGCACCCCGTCCTCCGCCGCCCTCCAGAGCAAGGGCATATTTCTTTGATCTGTCCAGACGGAATTCCATTTTAACCTTCTTAAATTATTATTTTGATTACATCTATTCTAATATACACGCAAGTCAGAGAAAACAGAAGGCAATGACATCGGTATAAGTTGCCAAAGCGGATTCGCCGTTATATAATCAGCGGGTAGAGTAAGATTATGCATTGTTTCCAAATATGGAGGGCAATAAATGGAAGAAAAGCTTATCGGGATGGTCAGGGATGTGTGTGCTTCTGACGTTGAGATAACAAGAGATACGAACCTTACCTTTGATCTCGGCCTTAAGAGCATTGACCTTCTTGAGCTGGTGACGGATGTTGAGGATGAGTTCGGCATTGAGGTCACGGACGAGGCTGTTGAGAACATTCACACGGTCGGTGAACTGATAGATTACATTAAGTCACAGTCATGATTCCGGTGTGGGACCTGCATGATGAAGTATCATCAGGCTGAAAAGCTGTGCCAATATATACGGTTCCGTCTGTGCGGGACCGTTTTTGTTTGTGGCATACGCGTTTTTTCGAGATCTATGGATAATAGATGTATATGAGAACATCCAGTTTATGATATAATTCTGTGGTGTTTTTTATGTTTATCAAGGAGGCTTTTTTACCATGCCCGGTACCATTTCCAGAGGCGTCAGAGCGCCGATAATCAGAGAAGGAGACGATATCGTCAGTATCGTCGTTGACAGTGTTCTGAAGGCGGCTGAGGAGGAGAACTTCTCTCTCCAGGACAGAGACGTCGTCGCCGTCACTGAAGCTGTAGTAGCAAGAGCTGCAGGCAACTACGCCACAGTTGATGATATAGCTGCGGATGTCCGCAGGAAGATCGAAGGCGACACCGTCGGGATCGTTTTTCCGATCTTTTCCAGAAACAGATTTGCAATCTGCCTCAGAGGGATCGCAAGAGGGGTAAAGAAAGTCGTGATCCAGTTCAGCTATCCTTCCGATGAGGTCGGGAATCATCTCGTATCGGAAGATGAGCTTGATGACAGCGGAATCGATCCTTATACGGATGTACTGTCAGTCGAAGATTTCCGCAGGCACTTCGGCGTAACTAAGCATCCGTTCACAGGAGTGGATTATATTCAGTATTATCAGGATATAGTAAGGGAAGAAGGGGCAGAAGTCGAACTGATCCTTGCTAACAGACCTGAGGCGATCCTGAACTATACTGATCAGGTGATCTGCTGTGATACTCATACAAGGGAGAGGACGAGCAAGAGGATCAGAAATGCCGGAGGCAAGACGGTCCTCACGATGTGTGATATCCTGAACGAGCCGGTCAACGGAAGCGGTTATAATGCAGAGTACGGCCTGCTCGGTACGAACAAAGCTACAGAAACGTCAGTAAAGCTTTTCCCGAACAACGCAAAAGAAGTCGCGGAAAAGATCGCAGCCGTTCTTTACGAAAAGACCGGGAAAAAGGTGGAAGCTATGATATATGGGGACGGGGCTTTCAAAGACCCAGTCGGGAAGATCTGGGAACTTGCTGACCCCGTTGTAAGCCCGGGATATACGGACGGACTTATCGGAGTTCCCAATGAGCTCAAGCTGAAGTACCTTGCCGACAACGAATTCGCCGAACTGTCCGGAACAGAGCTTGCTGACGCTATCCGCGGAGCAATAGAGAAAAAAGACAAGGACCTCAAGGGTCAAATGGCCTCGGAAGGAACGACGCCAAGACGGCTGACAGATCTGATCGGCTCGCTTTGTGATCTGACCTCCGGCAGCGGAGACAAGGGAACACCTATCGTTTTGGTCCAGAACTATTTCTCAAACTACTCAGACTGAACGTATGGATCGAACTGCCCGGTACAGCCGGGCAGTTTTTGCGTTATAATATTCGTGTTCCGTAATTCCGTCACCACTACAGGAAAGGGGATAAGCGGCGGGAGATAAGCTGCGAAAGACAGGCTCCCTGAATGAAAGCCGCAGAGTGAATAATGATACAGGAAAAAGTACAGGAAGGCGGTATCGTAAGGATACCAGAATCTTTTATGAAAAAACTCAGTCTACAGGACGGTGATAAGGTCATCTTTACTGAGGATCCCAGAGGCAATATCATTCTGGCTAATTCATCGTTGAATGTGCTTCCCACGCTGGAATGCGGATTCTGGGGCATTGGCCCTAAGAGCGGTATCGAAGATGAACATGATATAGTCAGATTCGTGGAAGAGTTCCGGAAAGGTAGAGAGAAATGAAAGTAATGATAGACACGACAGTCTTCCTCGCGGAATGCCTTCTCCCGACTCAGAAGTATCCGAAACTGTTCAGAAAGATCGTATCCGGACATACGCTTGTCATTCCGGAAAGGCAGATAGACGAGATCCGCGCGATCATGGAGGAGTTCTTTCCTGAGGAAGGGGATACGGTAGAGTTGTTCCTTGCAGGTTTCAGCTATGAAAAGGCAGAGGATCCCGGAGAAAGAAGCAAGGAGTATCCGTTCCTCGCAGAGGCCAGGAATTCAGGAGTGGAAGAGATCATCACCCTTGCCCCGGATCTTGCCGGGACCGTAACAGACGGGATACGGTTTACAG
>JAFZZV010000240.1 GCA_017828855.1 Oscillospiraceae bacterium
ATCCTTTGTCTTGCGGTTCATGAGCGCATAGGCAGCGGGGCCGAAGTCCATGAAGGAGATGAGCCTCTCGAACCAGCCGGTGAGGATGCAGACGTTCTGATATCTCGTCTGCGCCGGCAGCCAGTCCTTATTCAGTTCGGCGGAGCCTTCCCAGTCCCAGCTGTCGACATCCGGGAACTTGATGACATCTCTCCACTGTGTGACATCTGTGAGGGTCGGGTTGCCGGGGCGGACGATGGAGCCGTGTGCGGACGGTACATACTCCCAGTAGATACCGAACATGTCGTTGCCGCCGACCGGTCCCTCATAACGGCCCGCCTGCATGACGAAAGCCCTGGCAGGGTTGTCCGGTATTATCTCGGGGCAGAACCAGCCCTTGTCTGCGGAATCGGGCATCCAGAGCTCCTCTTTCCTGAATGCACGTTTGAGGTTCTCCTTTGGGGTGATCGGAGTGGCGAACTCGATCATCGTGCGGTTCATGAAAGATCTGGTAGTCGCGTTGTCTATCTCTTTCCTGTTGAATTTCATTTTTGCTGCACCTTTCAGTTTATAGTGGAACTTTGGTCGCTGTATTATGCTTATCTGCTGAGTATAAGAACGTATATGATCATTCCCGACGCTGATGCCTCAGCTGAAGTTCATGCATTTCGCAAAGGTCACGGAGAACTCCTTAAGGCTGGCAAGCTCCAGGAACTCTATCTTCTCCTTGAGATCCTGCGCCAGCTGCATCTCGGACCTGTCGCGTGCCATCAGCCTGGCTCCGCTTCCTGCGGCGTTGCCGACAGCGGTGATCTTCCCTTTGAGCTCTTCCGGAAGCAGGCCGATGCGGCATGCGCTGTCCGGATCCATGAAGCTTCCGAAAGCTCCGGCGAGGAGCACGCGGCTGATATCCGTGACTTTTTTTCCGAGCTGGCCTGCCATCAGGCGTACGCCGGCGCAGATCGCGCCTTTGGCCAGCTGGACCTGGCGGATGTCGTCCTGTGTAAGGTAGATGCCGTCGCAGAGCGGTATGAACCTCTGCCCGTCGATCTCTTCCTCCGAGGCGACGCGGCCGCGCTTATTGATGAGCCCCGCGTCCAGACTGACCGCAACGGCGTCGATAAGTCCGGATCCGCAGATCCCGGTGGCTTTCCCGCCGCCTATCACGGTGCAGCCGATCTCTCCGTCCGCGATCCGGACGTGATCTATCGCTCCGTCCGTGCCTCTCATACCGAACTTGATGTTGGCGCCTTCAAGGGCGGGACCTGCGGCTGTGGAGCAGGCGATCATGCGGTCCCTGTTTCCGAGGACCATCTCGCCGTTGGTGCCGATGTCCACCATCAGAGTGAGCTCGTCCGAGTCGTACATGCGGGTGGAGAGCACGCAGCCGAGCGTGTCGGCGCCGACGTAGCCGGAGATATCCGGAACGATGATCAGCAGGGCGTTCTCACATACCGGAAGTATGTCGCTGCAGGGGACCGTCTTCATCTCGGTCAGTACCGGGGCGAAGGGGATAGCTGCGAGATTGTCCGGCATTATACCGAGGAACAGCTGCTGCATTGCGGGGTTGCCGACTACCGATACGACACCTATGTCAGAAGGATCGGTGTCTGTCTTTGCACACACGTCTCCTATCAGCCTGGTGAGCTCCTGCCTGATCAGATCGCGCTCCTGCTCAAGCTCTCCCGCCATGGCTGCACGAATGCGTGATATGACGTCAGCGCCGAATGCCGTCTGGGGGTTGAGCGTGCTGGAGACGGCAAGCTCGCGCCCGTCCGATGCGTCCAGGAGGAAGCAGACCACCGAGGTGGTCCCGATGTCGATGGCGATAAGAGGACCGGGGCGGACGGGGTCCATCCCGGTGACCGTCTCGATCCCGCTCTGCATCACATACAGGCCCTTATCCTCCGGGATAAGGACCTGCATATCATTCTCTACGATTGTCTGGCAGGCAAGGACTTCCTGTCCGTCGGCGGTCACGGTGCATTTTCCGCACCTTCCGTTTCCGCCGCACGGAGCATCGAGGAATATCCCAGCCGTGCGAAGCGCTTCCAGCAGATTTGTCCCTTTTTCCACATCACAACTGATGTCTGAAGGGAGGATATGAAGTTTAGGCATGATCTGCCTCGCTAATGTACTGTTGAAATGCTTCTTAAAGCATCAATTTGTATTATTTCTTCTGGCCGAAGAGTCCCTTGCGGAATGCCCTGTTGTACTTCCTGCCGGCCTTGTCTATCTCCTTGAGTGCTTCGCATGCATAGATGGTGCCGAGCATGTCTTCGTTGCAGGGGTCAAGGATCCCGCTGTCGAGTCCTGCGGCAAGAGCGTATGCAAGGCATCCGTTGTTGACATATTTCCTCGCGGGCATGTTGAAGCTGATGTTGGAGATGGCGCCGGTGACCTTGACTTCAGGAGCAAAGGCATGGATGTGCTCGATGCAGTATACGAAGTCATCCATGGCGCTGGGCATCGTGGCGAGAGCCATGACGCAGGGGTCGATGTGGAGCTGGTTGAGAGCAACGCCGTATTTGCTGGCTTTGTCGATTATGCGCTTGGCGATCTCGACCTTCTTTTCAGAGTCCGTGGGGATGCCGTCCTGGTCACATGTAAGTCCGATGACTTCCCAGGGTGTTCCAGCGATGATCGGGAAGATGGTCTCGCACTTTGTTCCTTCCTCGTTGACCGAGTTCACAAGACCGGGCTTGTTGACACGCCCTTCCTCCAGGATCCTTGCCAGAAGCTGCGCATTGGGTGAGTCGATGCAGATAGGAACATCGGTGGCTCCCTGGATAAGGTCTATGAGCCATACCATCGTCTCATACTCGATGTCGGTGGATGTGCTGGGTGCGCAGTCGATGAAGTTTGCTCCTGCGTCTGCCTGGGCTTTTGCCCTTTTGATGATCAGGGCTTCGTTCTTCTCTTCGATAGCCTTCTTGATGGAAGGGATCGCACCGTTGATCTTTTCGCCAATGATAATCATTACTCAAATCTCCTTTTTATATTAAAAAGACGCGTCAGACGTGTATCCAGCGCGTCTATTTCTATAAACAGGCTTACTGCAGTTCTGCTGCCCACTCCTTGCAGACACTGATGGTCTTCTGCGGTGAGTGTGCAAATTCGTCGGCGCCCATCGATTTCGCGGCTTCCTCGCTGACCGGCGCACCGCCGATAATAACTTTTCCGTCCCAGCCGGAAGCTCTGAGCGCATCGATGGTGTCCTTCATGGAGTCGAGCGCAAGAGTAAGAACTCCGGAGAGAGCGACGATCTTGATGTTCTGCTCTTTTGCCGCTTCAACGATCTTTTCCGGATCGACGTCGATGCCGAGGTCGACTACGTCGAAGCCCGCAGCCTCAAGCATGGACCTTACTATGTTCTTGCCGATGTCATGAAGGTCATCCTTGACGGTGCAGAGGATCATCTTGGTCTTGGGGCCGGCGCTCTCGGAACCTACGAGAGCGGGGGTGAGGATCTCGACTGCCTGGGTCATGAGCTCACCGGCATAGATGAGGTCGCCGACGAAGTACTCGCCTTCCTCAAAGAGGGAACCGACCAGCTCCATGCCCTTCTGGCAGGCTTCCATCGCCGCACTGGCTTCGGAACCGCCGTCAGCCATGACGTCCTCAAGCATCTCTACCATAGCGTCCTCATCGAGGTCTCCCATGGCCTGTGCAAGTTTCTCAGAATCTAGCATATCCAACCTCCCGATCAGTTAACTGATCATATAAGAATTTTTTGTTCCCGGCTGCTCGAAGAGCCGGGCAAAGCTGCTAACCATACAATGACATTTTAAATCAGAGGAATATGCATGTCAAACGGCAAATATCCCAAAAGATATTGTCAGTATGGGGCAAAAAGGATAAAATAAAATTGCATATATTAGGGAAGAAGGGAAACTTGACCGGACAGCCCTGATATCGGGTTCTGCGGAAACAGCGGAACCATATGGACTGGACCCTGACGCGGGCTTTTTTCACATAACGGAACGCGCGTCATGTCTCCGGACACCGCAGAAGCGGGACTCCGGAGCGGCAGCCGGCAAAGCTGCGGGACAGGACCGGGAGCATCATGCAGGAAGCTGAGACTCCCCAGTCGGAAAGACATCGTCAAAAAATGATCACTAGGAGGGCAGGATGATCGACGGCATGCAGAAGGTGCCGCACAGCTTCTCACCGTCTGTACAGTTTGTGAGACGGAGGAGCATGCCTGCCGTTTTTTGATGTGAAAAAACGGTGTCGTCGCTTTCCCGGCCTTTACGGGATCAGCGGATCCCAAAGACGGCGGGAAAACTGAAAGGAAACAGGCGGCAGGCAACCGCCGGGAAGGAAAAAACGAAAAACGTTTCACCGAAGGAAGGGGAAAACATGATGCACGAACACGAACACGAACTCGAGACCGAGATCGAGACCGAGAACCAGCACGAGCACGACCATGAGCATATGCATGATCACGGCCATGAGCATCCTCACGACCATGAGCATTTTCACGGTCACCATCATCACGATCATGACCACGAGCACGGCGATATCGCCGCTTTTGAGAGCACCGAGCAGGCAGTGAGGATACTCACCTACATGCTGGACCACAACAAGTCGCATGCAGAGGAGCTCCACGAGATCTGCCACAAGCTGGAAGCCACCGGAGAAGAGGAAGCCGCTGAATACCTCGACAAGGCGGTCGACGCGTTCCGCGAGGGCAACTCACTTATGGAGCAGGCGCTCGGGCTCATGAACAAAGAGGAGGAATGAGGCATGTGCCTTTCCACTTTATACGGAGTAAAGAACGACAGGCGCGAAAAGATGGCTGAGTATATCAGCAACGTCACCGGCAGCGACGGTTTGTACACATTTACAGACGTGATGGGCAACCAGATCTCCCTGAGGGGGATCATACAGTCCATGGACCTCATCAAAAACGAGATCACCATTGAGCTCGAGAAGAAGCCCCCGGTAAAGTACGAGCTGATCCGCGAGATATACAACCAGTGCTCCGGCAACCAGATGAGGGATGTGTTCATCAGCAACGAGGTGACCGACGACCCGGAGGGGTTCGTCCGCGACATGCTGAAGGGCAGGAGCGTGAAACTCAGCAGGGAGGATCTGTCTGACGGCACCGTCGTCATAGACGCCGATGTCTCCGGACTGCAGCAGCGTTTCACCTTCTCTCCGGACTGACCGTCTCAGCACTGAAACAATAAACACTGATCCTATCGGAGGCAAATATATGTCGACTTTTGTACTGGCTGTGGCGGGCAAAGGCGGAACGGGCAAGACAACGATCTGCGGTATGCTGATAGACTGGCTGTGCAGGAACGGGAAGACCCCGGTACTGGCCGTTGACGCCGACGCCAACTCCAACCTCAACGAGGTGCTCGGAGTGGAGATAGAGCATACACTGGGCGAGATAAGGGAGATCATAGCTTCTGCCGACACCGCCGCGGTGAGCCCGATCCCTGCGAGCATGAGCAAGAAGGAGTTCATGGACGCCAAGTTCCATACGGCACTGATCGAGGACGATGACTTCGACATGCTGGTCATGGGACGCACGCAGGGCAAGGGGTGCTACTGCTTCGTCAACGACCTGCTGAGCGCCGAGCTCAAGAAACTCAAGGACGCCTACCGCTACATGATAGTGGACAACGAGGCCGGCATGGAGCACATCAGCAGGGGAGTCCTGCCCAATGTCAACGCCATAGTCCTGGTGTCGGACTGCTCACGCAGGGGCATCCAGGCTGTCAGCCGCATAGCGGAGCTGGTCAGGGAGGTCGACCTCGGCGTCGACCACGCATATCTCATCGTCAACCGCGCGCCTAACGGAGAGCTCAGCGACGGCGTGAAAGAGGAGATAGAGAAGAGCGGGCTGGACCTAATAGGCGTAGTCCCGCACGACGATATGATCTATGAATATGACTGCGACGGGAAGCCCACAGCAAAGCTCCCCGACGATTCCCCGGCAAGGGCGGCAGTCAACAAGATAGCAGAAAAACTGTTCGCGTGAGGATAGGATCCCCGCGGGAACTTGAATAATTGGAGGTATGGATAGCATGGCATTTACACGCAAGGCGCAGACCTATTCCTCGTCGATCAACGAAGTGACGATCGGCACCGGGGAAAAGGCTGTGACCATAGGCGGATCCAACGTGATGCCGCTGTATTCCTTCGACGCACCGCTCAAGAACAAGGTAGCGGTCGGCGCGGAGATCACCGACAGCGGCGTGGACACGACCCTTCCGGGTATCGCGTCCTATTATGAAGGAGCGCAGACGATCGGCGAGATCGCGGCGCGCGCGGCACAGATGCCCGGCGCGGATTTCGTGGCTCTCGCGCTCAACGGAGCTGACCCCAACGGCGATAACAGGCCGGTCGATGAATGCGTCGAGATCGCAAAGCAGGTCGCGGACGCGATCGATGTTCCGCTGGTGGTCACCGGCGCCAGGAACGTCGAGAAGGATACCGAGCTTTTCAGCAAGATCGCCGAAGCCCTTCAGGGCAGGAACGTTCTCTTCGTTTCCGCTAAGGAAGAGAACTACAAGACAGTCGCCGCATCGGCAATAATGGCTTACGGCAACAAGATCTCCGCCGAATCCGCGGTGGACATCAACCTCGCAAAGCAGCTCAACGTGCTGCTCTCCCAGATGGGCATCAACCCCGAGTCGTACGTCATGAATGTCGGTTCCGCAGCCGCTGGCTACGGATACGACTACGTCGCGTCCACTCTGGACAGGGTAAAGGATGCAGCGCTTGCACAGAATGACGCGATGCTGCAGATGCCGATCATCACCCCCGTCTCCCAGGAGACCTGGGCCGTCAAGGAATCCATCGTTTCGGAAGAGGACTATCCCGAATGGGGAACGAGAGAGGCTCGCGGCGTGGACATGGAAGTATGCACAGCAGCCGCAGTCATCGCCGGAGGTTCCGACGCGGTCATCCTCAGGCATCCTGAGTCCGTGGCGACGATCTCGCGAATGATCGCCGATCTGATGTAAGGGGGGCTAAGAAAATGGCACTTAAAGGACTTGATATTTTTAAGCTTACACCGAAGACGAACTGCAAGGAATGCGGCAATCCCACATGCATGGCCTTCGCAATGAAGGTAGCTCAGGGCGCGGTCCCCATCGAGAAATGCCCGCACATGTCCGCTGAGGCGCTCGCCACCCTGTCTGAAGCTACTGCTCCTCCCATGAAGACCCTCAAGGTCGGCGCGGGAGACGCAGAGCACTCCATAGGCGGAGAGACGGTCCTGCACCGTCACGAGAAGACATTCGTTTCCGAGAGCCTCTTTGCGGTATCGGTATGCGCCGGATGCATCGACGAGAAGCTTCCCGAGATCGAGAAGATCGACTACGAGCGCATCGGAGAGCGCATGTACGTGGAGGCCCTGAACCTCGAGTTCACGGACAAGGACTCCTACCTGCAGCTGGTCGAGAAGGCTTCCGGAAAGGGCAGGCTGCTCATCCTTGACGTCAAGGACGCGGATGCAGCCGAAGCCGCGCTTGAGAAATGCGCTGCGGACAAGCCCATCCTCAACGGAGCGACTCCCGACAACTACGCGCAGTTCACCGAGATCGCAAAGAAATACGGCGTGGTCCTGGGCATCAGCGCCCCGGACATCGACGCGCTGCACGACACCGCAGCCGCAGTTGAGGGACTCGGCTACAAGGATCTGGTGCTGGACGTCACTGCCGCGACGGTGAAGGACACCTTTGCAAACGCGGTGCAGGTCCGCAGAGCTGCTCTGAAGGACGGCGACAGGACCTTCGGGTATCCGTCCATCGTCAACGTCAAGAAGCTCGCGGAAGGCGACAGCCACATGCAGACCGCCCTGGCGTCGCTGTTCGTGCTGAAGTACGGCTCCATCATAGTCATGGAGGATATGGCGTACTCACAGGCGCTGCCGCTCTACGGCCTCAGGCAGAACATATTCACCGACCCGCAGAAGCCAATGAAGGTCGCACCCGGCATCTATCCGCTCAACGGTGCGGACGAGAACAGCGTGTGCGCTACTACGGTCGACTTCGCTCTGACATACTTCGTGGTCTCCGGAGAGCTGGAGCGCAGCGGTGTTCCGGTCAACCTCCTGATCTCGGATGCCGGAGGCTATTCGGTGCTGACAGCCTGGGCTGCAGGCAAGTTCAGCGCAGGCAGCATCGCCAAGTTCGTCAAGGAATATGAGATAGAGGACAAGATAAAGAACAGGACCCTGATAATCCCCGGAAAAGCCGCTGTGCTCAAGGGAGAGCTTCAGGAGAGACTTCCCGGCTGGGAGATCCTGGTTGCCCCCAACGAGGCCACGAACCTCGTCAAATTCATGAAGGAACTTTAATTACATATAAAGGAGAACAGTCATGGCAAAATTCGTAGTGATAGGCGAACGCATCCATTGCATCTCACCTGTGATCAAGAAGGCTATGGAAGAGATGGATCCGGAACCCATCATCAAGAGAGCAAAGGAGCAGATCAAAGCGGGAGCGACATATATCGATGTCAACATCGGACCCGCCGAGAAGAACGGTCCCGAGCTTATGAAGTGGGCGGTACAGACCATCCAGGAAGCCTGCGACAACGTACCTCTTGCGCTGGATACCTCAAACAGGGCGGCCATTGAAGCGGGCATCTCCGTGTATAACCGCACCAACGGCAAGCCGATCGTCAACTCCGCCGACGCAGGCGACAGGATCGAGAACGTCGACCTCGCCGCGGCAAACGACGCCATCGTCATTGCGCTCTGCTCAAAGGCGGGCGTGCCCTCCGACAACGACGAGCGCATGGCCTACTGCCAGGAGCTCCTGGAGCGCGGCATGATGGCAGGCATGGAAGCCGAAGATATGTGGTTCGACCCGTTGTTCCTGGTCATCAAGGGAATGCAGGACAAGCAGATGGCGGTCCTGGACTTCATCGGACAGCTTTCCGACATGGGACTCAACTCCACCGGCGGGCTTTCCAACGTCTCAAACGGCACGCCCAAGCACATCCGTCCTATCCTGGACAGCGCAACGGTTGCCATGGCTATGTGCAAGGGACTCACGTCCGCAATCATGAACCCCTGTGATACGAGACTTATGGAGACCATAAAGGCTTCTGACATTATCAAGAACAACTTCCTGTATGCAGACTCCTTCCTGGAGATCTAATAAAAAAGAGAGGATAGCACTATGAGCGTTTTAACAGACCTTATCTACGGAGGATCCAATGCTGTAGCGGGCCTTACCGAAGGCGCGGTCAATGACGCGATAGCCAAGTACGGCGAGGACAAGCCTGTTGTCATGCCCGGCACCGCATATTTCCTCCCAACGATCTACGCCGCGACCGGCGTGAAAGTCGAAAAGCTCGGCGACCTGCCCGCATGCGTGGGAGTTCTCAAGTCGCTGATCACCAACCAGGAGGATCTCGGCCAGGCTCTGAACGCCGGACTCGCTACCGCAGTCGGCGCGGAGATCCTTGAGGCTCTCAAGTATGTCGAGAAGGAAGACCCATATGCCGACGAAGCCGGCATAGGATTCGTACCGGACCCCATCATCAGATCCCTCGGCGTGCCGCTCGTCACCGGTGACATCCCCGGCGTCGCGGTAGTGCTCGGCGAAGCTGCGGATCCCGCAGATGTAGCCAACGTCGTAAGGGACTATCAGGACAAGGGCCTGCTGACATTCCTCGTCGGGAACGTCATCGACCAGGTCGCTGATAAGAACGTCAAGATGGGCCTCGAGTACCGCGTCATCCCGCTCGGACATGACGTCACTTCGGTCATCCACGTCGTCACCGTCGCCGTCCGTGCGGCGCTGATCTTCGGCGGACTTACCCCCGGAGACCTGCCCGGACTTCTCACCTACACCAAGGACAGGGTCCCGGCATTCGTCAACACATTCGGCAACCTCGACAGCGTAGTCGTCTCCGCCGGCGCCGGCGCCATCGCGCTCGGCTTCCCCGTGATCGTAGACATCGACCTGGGCGAGAATCAGGTCCCCGGAGCGCTGGTATCCGTACTGGATCACTCCGAGACCGTCAGCAAGTCGCTTGAGCTGCGCAACATCAAGGTAAAGGCAAAGGCCGTTTCGCTCCCCGTGAGCTTCGCCTCCGCCTTTGAGGGAGAGATCATCCGCAGACCCAACACCTACGTGGAGTTCGACTCCGACCACAACCCCACCTGCGAGCTCCTCACCATGGTCGAGGATCCCGATGAGATCGAGGACCACAAGATCGAGATAGTCGGACCGGACGTCCCGGAAGATGCCACAGATCTGATCCGCATGCCTCTCGGCACCAGAGTAAAGGTCTACGGCGCCAAGATGCAGAAGGACTTCGAGTCTGTCATCGAGAGAAGGTTCCACACCTGGTTCAACTACATCGAAGGCCTCATGCACACCGGACAGAGGAACCTGTTCCGCATCCGCATCAGCAAGGACAGCTACAATGCCGGCCTGCGCCTGCGCGATCTCGGAGAAGTCCTCTATTCGATGATCAAGGATGAGTTCGGCAATGTCGTCGACAAGGTCGAAGTCTCGCTGATCACAGATATCGACAAGGTCAAGCAGCTGCTGGAAGAAGAGGCGATGCCCACATACCGCTTCCGCGACAACAGGCTCTCCTCACTGAGCGACGAGAGCGTCGACCAGTACTACACCTGCATCCTGTGCCAGAGCTTCGCTCCCGCGCACTGCTGCGTCGTCACCCCGGAACGCCTCGGACTCTGCGGCGCCGTCTCCTGGCTCGATGCCAAGGCGACCTATGAGCTGAACGCCACCGGACCGTCACAGCCAATCCCGAAGGAAGGGCTGATCGACGAGAGGCTCGGCAAGTACACAGCCGTCAACGAGGCAGTCGGCCTCGCGACCCACGGTGCAGTCGACAACGTATCCCTCTACTCGCTGATCGAAGATCCGATGACCAGCTGCGGCTGCTTCGAGTGCATCTGCGGCATCGAGCCGCTGTCCAACGGCGTCGTCATCGTCAACCGCGAGTATTCCGGAATGACCCCCACCGGCATGACGTTCGGCGAGCTTGCCTCCATGACCGGTGGCGGAGTTCAGACGCCCGGATTCATGGGCCACGGCCGTCACTTCATCGCTTCCAAGAAGTTCATCAGCGCTGAGGGCGGCACAGCCAGGATCGTCTGGATGCCCAAGGAGCTCAAGGAGGACGTCAGGGTTCGTCTGGACAAGACAGCCAAGGAGACCCTCGGTATCGACAACTTCACCGACATGATCGGAGACGAGACCATCGCCACCGATCCGGAAGAGCTGCTCGCATTCCTGACAGAGAAGGGACATCCGGCTCTGAACATGGATCCCATCATGTAACAGTATCCCCAATAAAAAACATCACCGGGCTTCCCCCGGTGATGTTTCTCTAGGAGAATAAATGTACACACTGACTTTCAAGATCGAGGGACGCCCTCACGATATCAAGTGCCAGGTCGAGGCAGGGGAGAACGTGCTCCGTGCCGCTGAGCGCATGGGCATCGAGATGGATGCTCCCTGCGCCGGAAACGGCACCTGCGGCAAGTGCCGGATCAGGCTTATCTCCGGAGCGCTGGAAATGCCGCAGAACCCAAGACTGCCGTACGCGGATTATGAGGAGATGTGGAGGCTCGCATGCCAGAGCACCGTAGTCGGGGATGCCGTGGTATGGGTCCCCGCATCTGCGAGCGCATTCAAGCAGGACATCGCTACTGCAGACCTGTCGACTCCTGAGGAGCTGGCGCGCTATGAGAGCGCCATTGAGGCTATCTTCTCCACCGGCTTGTCGAAGACTCCGTTCACGGAGGGCTGCGGCATCGCTGTCGACATAGGCACCACCACCGTCACGGCGGCGCTGCTGGACCTGGCGACAGGGAAGGTTCTCTCCAAAGCCAGCCGCGGAAACGGACAGATCCGTTTCGGGGCTGACGTCATAAACCGCATCATCCAGCAGATGAGACCGGGCGGGAAGGAGAGGCTGCAGAGAGCGGTGAGGGAGGAGACCATCATCCCCATCATGGAGTCCCTTTTCCGGGACAGCGGAAAGACCTCCGCGGACATTTCCCGCATCGTCATCGCGGGGAACACCACGATGGAGCATCTCTTCATCGGAGCGGATGGGGATTCGATACGCCTCGAGCCGTATGTGCCCGCATTCCTCGAGTTGACCGGAATTGATGCCGAAAAGGCTGGACTGCCGGCGCCTCCGGACTCGCCCGTCATCTTCGCGCCGAACGTCGGAAGCTATGTCGGAGGAGACATCACCGCCGGTGTGCTGGACACGCTGATGTGGGACTCCGATCTCATGACGCTGTTCATAGACCTCGGCACCAACGGCGAGCTGGTGCTCGGCAACAGGGAGTACATGCTCACCTGTGCCTGCTCCGCGGGTCCCGCTTTTGAGGGAGGGGACATCAGCTGCGGTATGCGCGCCACTACAGGGGCGATAGACAGCGTCCGCATAGACGAGGAGACGCTGGAGCCTCAGTACACCCTGATCGCCGGAGAGAAGCCGGCAGGACTGTGCGGGAGCGGGCTTATAGACATAATCAGCGAGCTGTTCCGCACCGGAGCCGTCAACTCAAAGGGAAAGTTCGTGAGGGAATCCCGCAGGATACGCTACGACGAGTTCGGCGGCAACTACATCGTCGCATTCGCTGACGAGAGCGCCACCGGCTCTGATATAGAGCTCAACGAGGGAGACCTCGACAACTTCATAAGGGCAAAGGCCGCGATCTTCTCCGCCATCCGCACAATGCTCGGATCGCTCGCGATGACGCCGGACGACATAGACCGCGTCATCATCGCAGGAGGCATAGGAAGCGGCATAGACATAGAGAAAGCGATCAGCATCGGAATGCTGCCGCTGCTTCCTCTTGACAGATATTCCTACATCGGCAACTCATCGCTCACCGGAGCCTGCGCCATGCTGCTCTCGGACGAGGCGACGGACAAGGTGTTCGAGATAGGGCGCAACATGACATACATTGAACTCTCCACCGAGCCCGGATACATGGACGAGTTCCTTGCAGCCTGTTTCCTGCCGCACACGGACCACAGGCTGTTTGAAAAGCCTGAGGAAGGCTGAGCGGGGTAAATCCATGAATATCGTAAACAACAAGACCGAGAATCCGCTCAAGTATTACAGAGAGAAGACGGCGGAGTTCGACCCGAAGGAGCTCTCGATCAAGAGCGGGGTGCCCTTCGACGGGAAGGAATTCCATATCACAATGATGGGCAGGCCCGTCAGCATGAAGTGGCCAGAACTGGTGTGCCGCTACGATGACGACGGCTCGGAGTCCAGCAGCTCTGTCATCATACTGATGACCAGACTGGTGATGTTCGGAGTGCTGACGCCCTCCAACGGGAAGATGCTCTCATACATAGAGATCCCGTGGGGAGCGCACTACTTCAAGGCGTTCAAGGGAAGATGCCTCGACCGGCTCGCCGGCACCTACGGCCGCGACGCGAAGAAGCTCGCGAAGGACGCAGAGGCGATCGGCGCCAGGGAAGTGCCCGGAGGGGACTGCTCCATAGAGTTCGATTTCATTCCGGGACTGACGGTCCGCGCCAGCGTCTGGGAAGGCGACGAGGAGTTCCCGGCGAACGCCCAGATAACCTTCTCGGATAACTTCCTCACGGCTTTCGCAGCGGAGGAGATAGCAGTCGTCGGAGACACTTTCATGAACGCGCTCAAGGGCAGATGGTGAAAGAGGTCCCGTTTCAGAGAATACACTACTGTTTGGATCTAAAGGAGAAAGACCATGGCAACTTATCATGAAGCTGCAAGAGATATCCCGGTATACGCCCAGTGCGACATACTGGTCGTGGGAGCGGGAGCGGCAGGTCAGGCAGCGGCGGTAGCGGCAGCCCGCGCCGGCGCGAAGAACATAATCCTCCTGGAGAGATACGGATACATGGGCGGAGACGCCACCGGCGGATACGTCCTGATGCTGCCGAACCTCACCTGGAGGGACAAGAGCTTCGTCAGGGGAATACAGGAGGAGTGGTTCACAAGGAGCGAGAAACAGTTCCCGGGCACCATCGCGTCCCCGTCCATTGAGCAGGCAGGCTCTACCGATCCGGCGCTCATCCAGCGGTGGAAGGGATTCCATGACTGCGTCAGCCGCGGCACTTACGGCGGATGCAAGGAGTCCATGCTGGTCCGCTCGCCCTATTTCGACCCGCAGTACATGAGGATAGTGCTGGACGAGATGGTATATGAGCAGAGAGACCGCATCCAGCTGATGTACCATACCTGGGGAGTCACGCCCATCATAGAGGACAGGACCATAAAGGGAGTCATCTTTGAGTCCAAGGAAGGCCGCAAGGCGATCCTTGCCAAGCAGGTCATAGACGCCACCGGCGACGGGGACATCTTCTCCCAGTCCGGTGCGGCATACCAGTCTCTGGCTGATTCCGAGAGCAGGTCCGCGACGACCGCTCTCGTCTACAGGGTAGGCGGCATAAACTGGGATCTCTTCCAGGAGTGGAGGAGCGCGCATCCCGATGCCGCGAGGGCATTCTCTCAGGGCCTCATGAAGGTAGCCGGATACAGGACCAGCCCGCTGCCCACCAGCAACAACACGGTGTGCTGGATGAACAACTGGCACAGCGAGCGCGACTGCACGCTGATCGAGGACCAGACATACACCGAGGTCACCACGAGGCTCTCCATAGCCAATGTCATCTCCTACATGAAGGAAGCCTGCCCGGTAGCGTTCCGGGACGCTTTCCTGTATGACATCGCGCCTCAGCTGGGCACGCGCTGCTCAAGGAGGCTGCAGGGCGAATACGTCATGACCACGGACGATTTCGCGTTCGCAAAGAAGCATGACGACGTCATAGCCTGGCATTCAACGATCTGCCAGATCAACGACTGCGGGCCGGTCGAGATCCCGCTCAGGGCGATCATGGCAAAGGGCTGCGAGAACCTTCTTGCGCCGGGACGCCACCTCTCCGCCGATCCCGTGGCTATCGACTGGCTCAACCTGATCCCGCAGTGCACCGGTACTGGCCAGGCCGCGGGCGTAGCCGCCGCAGTGGCAGTCATGGACGGGACCGACATACATCATGTGAACATCAGAAAGGTCCAGGATATCCTCGCGG
>JAFZZV010000241.1 GCA_017828855.1 Oscillospiraceae bacterium
AGAATATGTCATTATCAAACTCCTTCCGCGATTATGCGTAAAAAATCCGTTACAAGTATAACTTGCACCGGTTTTTCATTTCAAGATACGAAGATCGCGCAGGACATTCTTTTTTTCCGGAGTAAAGCGGATGGTATTTACACACTATTCAGGAAACGGCACCTTTACAGCAGTATGCTATAATCAGTACGTGCATCAAAAAAATGCTGAGGTATATATATGTCTTTAATAGATAAACTGTTCGGCAACTCCAGTGACCGGGTGCTCAAGAAGATCATGCCTGTCCAGAAACAGGTCCTTGATCTCCAGGAGAAATACGAGCGTATGAGCGAGGCAGAACTTCGCGGGATGACGCAGGTCCTAAAGGACAGACTTGCTTCGGGCGAGACGCTCGATGACATCCTGCCGGATGCCTTCGCAGTCTGCAGGGAAGCTTCCTGGAGAGTGCTTGAGATGAGGCCGTTCCCCGTCCAGGTCCTCGGCGGCATCGTTCTTCACAAGGGAATGATCGCTGAGATGAAGACCGGTGAGGGAAAGACTCTGGTGTCCACCCTTCCCGCATACCTCAATGCTCTGACCGGGCAGGGAGTCCATATCGTTACGGTAAACGATTATCTTGCTAAGCGCGACAGCGAGTGGATGGGAAAGATATACAACTACCTCGGACTCTCCGTAGGTCTTGTCGTCCCGGGAATGACTCCCTCCGAGAGGCAGACTGCATACAACTCAGATATCACCTACGGAACAAACAACGAGATGGGGTTCGACTACCTGCGCGACAACATGGTGGCCGATATCAGAAGCAAGGTCCAGCGCGGCCATGTCTACGCTATAGTGGACGAGGTCGACTCCATTCTTATAGACGAAGCCAGGACTCCCCTTATCATCTCCGGCAGAGGCGATAAATCCACTGATCTGTACAGAAAAGCCGATGACTTTGCTCGTTCGCTCGTAAAGGAGACAGTCACCGAGCACGACGACAAGACAGAGATGGAGTCATCCACCGCCGACTACATCGTGGACGAGAAAGCTCACAGCTGCTCCCTGACACAGAGAGGCATTGAGAAAGCCCAGAGACATTTCGGTATCGAAAATCTGTCCGACCCCGAGAATATGACTCTGGCACATCATATCGACCAGGCGATCAGAGCCCACGGTATCATGAAGAGGGACGTCGACTACGTCGTAAAGGACGGAGAAGTCATCATCGTCGATGAGTTCACCGGACGTCTAATGATCGGAAGGAGATACAGCAACGGGCTGCATCAAGCCATCGAGGCAAAGGAAAGAGTCCACGTCGCCAGGGAGAACCGGACGCTTGCCACGATAACCTTCCAGAATTATTTCCGCATGTACAAAAAGCTCTCCGGAATGACAGGCACCGCGATGACGGAAAAGGATGAGTTCCAGGAGATATACAATCTTGACGTGGTCGCGATCCCGACCAATGCTCCGGTCATCAGAAAAGACTGGGACGATGTCGTTTACAAGAATCTCAACGCAAAATACAGGGCTGTTATAGATCAGATCATTGAATGTAATTCCAAAGGCCAGCCTGTGCTCGTCGGTACCGTGAGCATAGACAAATCGGAACAGCTGAGCAAACTGCTCTCCCGCCGCGGAGTGAAGCACAATGTCCTTAACGCCAAGAATCATGAGAAGGAAGCCTATATAATCGCTCAGGCCGGAAAACTAGGAGCAGTCACGATCGCCACCAACATGGCCGGACGCGGCACCGATATCATGCTCGGTGGAAACGCGGAATATATGGCCAAGGAACAGCTTGCCAGAGACGGTCTTACTGAAGATCAGATCACTGCCGCGACCTCATATTACTATACAGAGGACGAGGAGATCCTAGGAAACAGAGCGAAATACAGGCAGCTCCTTGACGGATTCTCGGATGAGATACGGCCGGAAGCAGATGCGGTCAGGGAAGCAGGCGGTCTGTTCATTATCGGCACGGAACGTCACGAGAGCAGACGCATCGATGACCAGCTCCGCGGCAGAAGCGGTCGTCAGGGAGACCCGGGCGAGAGCAGATTCTACCTTGCACTTGACGATGACCTCATGAGGCTCTTCGGTGGTGAGAGGATCAACGCGATCATGGATACTCTGAGCGTCGAGGACGACGTCCCCATCGAGAACAAGATCCTAACCGCCGTGATCGAATCAGCTCAGAAGAAGGTGGAGGGAAGAAACTTCGCGATCAGAAAGAGCGTCCTGAGCTATGATGACGTCATGAATCAGCAGCGCGAAACGATCTATTCCGAAAGGGATGTGGTCCTCAGAGGTGAGAACGTCCGTAAGAATATCGACTCCATGATCTATGATTCGATCATGAACAACGTATACAGCTACCTGCCTGAGGAGCATTCCGATGAGACACCCTGGAACATCTCCGGACTCAGGGACCATTATCTGGGCTGGCTCACCACCCAGGACGACCTCAGATTCAGCAGAGACAGACTGGAAAGCATCAGCAGGGATGATATCGTTGAGATCCTCAACAACAGAGCCCAGGCAATACTTGCAGAAAAAGAGGAGCAGATCGGCTCCGACATGATGCGCCTTCTGGAGAGGTTCTCCCTGCTCAGTTCCGTCGATCAGAACTGGATGGAACACATCGACAACATGGACGAACTGAGAAAGTCGATCCATCTACGCTCTTATGCCCAGCACGATCCGGTGATCGAGTACAGGCGCGAAGGTTACGCGATGTTCGACGAGATGGTCGAGGCGATCCGTGAGCAGACGGCGAGAAAAGTCCTCACTACTACGATCGTTCCCAGAAAGCAGGTCGATGAGAACGTTGAGGACGCAGCCTCTGCCGGAGGCAGCGCCGATGCGGCGCCGGTCAGGAAAAAGAAGATCGGAAGAAATGACCCATGTCCATGCGGCAGCGGTAAGAAGTATAAGAACTGCCACGGCAGGAACGCCTCCAAATAGACACCAAAGGGCCCAGAGCAATAAGCGCTCCGGGCCCGAAAAACTGTCTGATATTTACTTTGTTCTTGCTCTCTTTTCACTCTGCTGGATCAGATTGAACAGTGAAGATGAGAGCTGCGGATAATCATTGGATATCTTCTCGCTGGAGGTGTAGAACACGTCGGTATCCAGCTGATCGTGTTCGGCGGGCTGAGCAGAAAGCATGTCTCTGAGCTCGGCCTCGCTCCTGGACATTGAGGCATCGAGATAACCGCTGTATAATCTGTCAGGAATGGAGAACATCTTGTCCTGATTCTTCTGACAGCTTGAATAGATGATCCTGAACATCTTGTACACAGCTGAATTCAGATAGTTCGTGACCTCGGTTACAAGATCCTTGTCAGGTTTCTTGAGGAGCATATCATACAGGATGCTCAGTGAGTTTATGATCAGTTTCTTGCTCAGTGTCGGAAGCAGGCTTCCACGATATTTTGAATCATCGGGATCATTACTGTCCTCCGGGATGTCATCCACCGAGAGCGTGAGCCCGCTCCTGTCAGGTGATCTTCCCAGAAGATAGTCACAGGAAACACCGTAGAACTCAGCTGCTTTGACTACAAAATCCAGTCCGCATTCCCTTATTCCCTTTTCGTAATGCGACAGCAGTGCCTGAGAGATACCGAGGCTTGCCGCGGCTTCTTTCTGTGTGATGCCGCGCTCTTTCCTCAAAAGCGTCAATATTCTGCTGAAACTGGTGTTGCCCTGCATGTGTTTCCTTCTTGCCGATAATACGAAGTGTATTTGTGATTATATTACCTTCACTACTGCAAGTAAATTGTTTTTTGCTCCAAAAACTAAAAAATCTTTTGTGTATTTTGTTTGCATGTTTACAGGAGGAAATGATCGAAGTTGAAGACATATAAACTCCATCTCATAAGGCACGGTTTAACGGACTACAATCTGGAAGGCAGATACTGCGGTACACTGGATCCTCCGCTCTGCGAGGATGGCGTGGATCAGCTGTATGACCTGATGGAACGCTATGACTATCCTTACGTCGACGAAGTGTACGCCAGTCCCCTTCTGAGAGCCCGGCAGACAGCGGAGATACTGTTCCCGGGATGTGAGTACACCGCGGTTGAGGATCTCAGGGAGGCCTCCTTCGGGCCCTTTGAGGGAAAAACCATGGCCCAGCTGCAAGACGACGAGGAATATGCCAAATGGGTCGTCCCCGGATCCGATTACGCACCTGCCGGAGTTGAGCCAGCAAAGGCGTTTTATCTCAGAGTCCGCGAGGGCATCATCCAGATAGTCGACGACATGATGTCCAGAGGAGTCACCAGCGCCGCCGTCGTCACACACGCCGGCGTCATAAGCGCTGCCCTTGCCGCTCTTGCGTACCCCAAACTGTCGCAGTACGAGTGGAACTGCGAGGCCGGACAGGGATTTACCGTAAGAGCAGATCCCTCACTGTTCCTAAGGGAGCCGGTACTGGAGTATGTCTGCGACATACCCGGAGAAGACATCCCCAGAGAAGAGGAAGACCCGTACGATCTGTACTGAACCTTTGGCGCGGAAGTGGATTTTGCCTCCGCGCTTTTGTTATATTTTTTACAGAAACAATGCCGCAACTGACAAGGAGGATAGACAGTTGAAGACATCTATAAGAGTGAGCACCGACAATATCGTCTCCAAAGTAGATGACAGAATCTACAGTTCTTTCGTAGAACACATGGGAAGAGCTATCTATACAGGGATCTATGAGCCTGATCATCCTACAGCCGATGAATTCGGATTCCGCAAGGACGTGATGGACCTGGTGAGACCGCTCAATCTCTCACACATACGCTATCCCGGAGGCAACTTCCTGTCCGGATACCGCTGGAAGGACGGGATCGGTCCCAAGGAAGAGAGACCTGCTAGGCTCGATCTCGCATGGTTCCAGATAGAGCCCAACCTCGTGGGGACCGACGAATTCCTGCGCTGGTGCGAGCGCCTCGGAGTACAGCCCATGCTGGGAGTCAACCTCGGAACGGGAACTCCCCAGGACGCCGCGGACCTCGTGGAATACGTAAACGGAACGACGCCCACATACTATGCCGAGCTGAGAAAGAGGAACGGACACGCGGAGCCTTACAATGTCAAGCTCTGGTGCCTCGGAAACGAGATGGACGGTCCCTGGCAGATCTGCGGAAAGACAGCGGAGGAATACGGCAGGATAGCCCATGAGACAGCTAAGATGATGAAATGGGTGGATCCCACCATTGAACTCGTCGCATGCGGAAGCTCCAACACCTCCATGAAGACCTACGGCGAATGGGAGAAAACCGTTCTCAAGCACTGCTACAATGATGTGAGATACGTCTCCCTTCACAGTTATTACAGGAACGACGACCAGGATGTCCCCTCCTTCCTTGCGAGCAACATCGATATGGAGAACATGATCCGGTACATCGGTTCGATCTGCCGGCAGGCAAAACTGGAACAGAAAGGCGATCACGATGTCTACCTGTCATTCGATGAGTGGAACGTCTGGTATCATTTCCAGAACGAGCAGCAGCCGCCCGAAAAATGGGTCGTCGGACGCGCGATCGAGGAAGAGAATTATGACGATATCGATACTCTGGTAGTCGGCACGCTCATGAATGCACTTATCAGAAATGCGGATCTCGTCAAGATCTCCTGCTTCGCCCAGCTGATCAACGTCATTGCACCGATAACCACCGTCCCCGGAGGCGAGGCATTCGTCAGGACGATCTATTATCCGATCATGCATGCATCACATTACGGCAGAGGCACATCCATCAAGCCCATCGTTGATGCTCCTACGTACGACTGCAGCCTCTACAAGGATGTCCCTGTTCTTGACAGCGCTGTCGTAAAATGCGATGACGGTTCACTGTCAGTCTTCGTTGTCAACAGGAGCGAGACTGAACAGGCAGAGCTTAAGATCGATTTCTCCGGCATCGGAGATTACAGCAGCGCCGAACTGTTGACCATCCGCGGTATGGAGACAGTTACGGAAAAGGCAGAAACGGAAGGTTCCTCATGCAATACCGTGCTGGCTCCTCTGTCATGGAATCTGATCAGGCTCTCCTGAATCAGGTGATATATTTTGTGTCAGACTGCGACACGCAGAAGAGACTAATGCAGCTGATCCGGAATACAGCTGAAAACGCCGTTCCCGGTATATAGGTTTTAGTTAAGCACGCGTAAATTCCTAGAGTAAGTTCCAGTGTATAAAGGTGCTGAAATTAGTACGGGAAACAAGGGAAGTTAAACTGATAAACACATGGAAAACACTCCGGGATGATATAAAACCGGCAGTGCGGATTAAAGAAAAACGACTCAAACACACTTCGAGAAGAGGATTTCTCAAAGTAACTTCCGGATGAGATGAAATTCGGATGGGAAGTTACGACCGGCCTAAAGTGATGAGTTTGTTAACTATTTCTGCAGCAGCAGAGGAGACTGGATCACCTCGTCTGCAGGGATCCTGCGGATACCGGAGACATCGAGTAACTCAGATCCGTAAAGGCTGGAGAAGATATCATAAGGACACCTGCCGTTAAAGCGCTTTCTCGCGATACTGTTAACATGGGAAAAGATCAGATCGACAGTATCCTGAGAGAAATCATCAAAGGATGAGCCTTTGGGAACGATATCGCGGAACAGGGTATGGTTTTTCTCGACCTTTGGCTTCTGACATGATCTCATAGGGTCGCAGAAGAATACGCGGGATTCCGGATGGCCATTCTCATCGAGCTCGAAAGCATCAACATTGGAGAACTCACCGCCGTTATCAGTGAGGATGACGGGAAAGATATCTCCAAAAGAAATACCGGCAGAAGCAAGCCTGCGCTTGAATGCCCTGATCTTGGCTGATGTCTCAGCGGCAGTCTTATTCTCGAGAAGGAACGCAAGCATAAAGTTGCAGATATTGAAATTCATGGTGAGGATGACCTTGCCGCCGGGATCACCGATAACGGTATCCATCTCCACCCAGGAAGTGATGTCTTCCTTATCGATAAATTCCAGGAAATCCTCATAAGACCTGCCTACTTTAATGCCTTTAGGAACATATTCAATGTACTTGGGCTTTCTGGAACGGAACTTGACCTTTCTGGGAAGATCAAGAGGACTTGCAGAGAGGTAGCCTTTATCCATAAGTCTGTAAACGGAAGACTGGGAATAGCCAAGCTCATGGGACTGAGTGACATGGTACAGATGCTGGCCCTGTTTGAGACAGGCAGTAACGATCTCATCCATGCGGTAGAAGGCTTCCTTGTTGAGGGCAATGCCTTCCCGGGATTCTCTGAGATCTTTCTCATAGACTTCCTGAGCATGTTTTGCGAAATAGAGCTGCTTTCTGTATCTGCAGGACCTATGCTGTTTCTCACAGCCGTTGCAAACATAGGGCGCTCTGAGTAATAATGGACACGATGGCGTTTCAATAAGGTTGCCTGTCTCGTCTCGTGTCCTGACTGACGATTCGCGGATGGTTAAGTGTCGTTTAACCTCCTTAGAGACAGTGGTCGGATCCTTACCGATCCACTTAGCAAT
>JAFZZV010000242.1 GCA_017828855.1 Oscillospiraceae bacterium
AGATGATGAGGTCAAGAAGATCAAGGGCGTTCTTGGAGTAGTGAGGAGCGATGAACTGTATCAGGTCGTAGTGGGAACAGACGTAGAGATGATCTACAATGAGATCCTTACCGCCGCTCCTGAGATCGCGGGAAAAGGCTCCGTACCGGAAGACGCCCCGGCGAAGAAGGATGAGACCACCAAGAAGGCGTTCGGAGGGAAGATCATCAGCTACATCTCCGGCTCCATCACCCCGACACTGCCGGTCCTGATCGGTTCCGGAATGATCAGCGCGATACTCGCGCTCCTTGCCAACTTCGGTCTGATCGACAAGGAGAGCAGCACATACGTACTGCTCAACGCTCTGGCCAACGCGGCATACACCTATCTGCCGGTCCTGGTCGCATTCGCGGCAGCCCGCCGCCTCAAGACAAATGAATATCTGGCGGCATTCATCATGCTGGCGCTCTGCTCCAGCGCGATCACCGGAGTCGAGGGGCTGAAGCTGTTCGGCATCCCGCTCACGACGGTGAAGTACACATCCAACATCGTTCCCGCTCTTATCATGGTGCCGGTCATGGCATTCATCGACAAATATCTGCAGGAATATATCCCGTCGGTTCTCAAGAGCGTGCTCAGGCCCTTCATCCTGTCGGTCTGCATGTTCAGCCTGACACTGTGGGTGCTCGGACCCATCGGAACATGGATCGGTGCGGCACTCGCGAAGTTCTGCGTATGGCTGACGAGCTTCGGCGGCATCAGCATGGCGATCCTTTCCGCTCTGCATCCTCTGCTGGTCATGGTCGGAATGCACACAGTCATCACCCCGCTCATCGTCAACGAGATCACCACGGTCGGTTCGTCCCTGCTGTTCTCCAAGGCGCTTGCGGGTAACCTTGCCATAGCAGGCGCAGCGCTTGCTGTCGGCGTGAAGGCAAAGAAGGAAGAGAACAAGTCCGCGGGCATCTCCACCGGCATCACAGCTGCCCTGGCAGTCACCGAGCCCGCCCTCTACGGATGCCTGATCCGTCTTGGCAAGCCCCTGATCTCCGCGATCATTGCGGCCGCCATCACCGGTGTGTTCATCGGTATCTTCGACGTGCGCGCATACGCGACCGCATCCTGCTCCTTCCTGACACTGCCCATATTCCTGGGCGGCCCCATGAGCAACTTCTACCTTGCAGTTGCGGCGGCGATCATCGCCTTCGTGCTGGGCTTCGTCATCACATGGATAGTGGGATTCGACGAGGACAAGGCGGAATAACTGAAAGGAGAGCTCCGTGGAGACAACGAGTATAAGACCCTTCCCGGAAGGCTTTCTCTGGGGAGCCTCGACCTCCGCTTTCCAGGCGGAAGGCGCCGCCCATGAGGACGGCAAAGGTCTGTCGGTAATGGACGTCCGCGTCCAGGATCCGTCGATCACAAACTATGAAGTAGCCAGCGACCACTATCACAGGTTCAGGGAAGACGTCGCCCTCATGAAGGAGATGGGCCTCAAGGCCTACCGCTTCTCCATAGCCTGGACCCGCATATTCCCGGAAGGGAACGGCGAGGTCAACCAGAAGGGCGTCGATTTCTACAATGAACTGATAGACGAGCTGGTCGCGGCGAACATAACGCCTATAGTGACTATATACCATTTCGAGTATCCGCAGGGACTGATAGACCAGTACGGCGGATGGCTGGACAGGCGCAGCATCGACGACTATGTCAACTACGCCTCATTCCTGTTCAGGACATACGGAGACAGGGTAAAGTACTGGCTCACCGTCAACGAGCAGGACCATGTTGTCCACATGCCGTTCCGCATCGGCCTTCAGAAGGGCGACGTAAAGGTCACCAAGAAGGCAGGGTTCCTGGCTAACCACAACATGTGCGTTGCAGCCGCGAAGGCCATCGCCGCCTGTCACGAGATCGTGGAGGGCGGGAAGATCGGACCCGCAGTGTGCTTCGACATGATGTATCCGACCAGCAACAAGCCGGAAGACGGCCTGGCCTGGCTGGACGCTATGGATATCCGCAACTACTACGTGCTGGACATGAACGTCCACGGCGAGTACAACGGCGTGTTCCGCAAGTATCTTGAGGACCGTGGTTGGATGCCCGAGATCTATCCGGGCGACATGGAACTGATGAAGGCAAACAAGCCTGACTTCGTCGCTTTCAACTACTATGCGTCCAAGAGCGTTTCCGCGTATCCGACGGACGATGAGCACAAAATGGGGGAGATCGTGGGAGATCTTCTTCCCGAGACCGATCCCGGAGTGTTCAGGGTCGTCAAGAACGAGAATCTCAAGGCTACGCTGTGGGGATGGGAGATAGACGACGTAGGCTTGGAAGGCGTCTGCAGGATCCTCTGGGACCGTTACCGCCTGCCGCTTCTTATAACGGAATGCGGATTCGGAAACAAGGAGACGCTGCCGGAGGACGGAATGGTAAAAGATGACGACAGGATAGATTACCTGTCCCGCCACATCAAGGCCGTTCAGCGTTCCATGAACGTGGGAGTGCCCTTCATAGGGTTCTGTGCCTGGTCCTTTATGGACATTATTTCGGGCCATTCCGGTTTCTCAAAGCGTTACGGGTTCGTGTTCGTCAACCGCGACGAGCATGATCTCAAGGACCTGAAGAGATACAAGAAGAAATCTTTCGGGTGGTACCAGAAGGTGATCGCCACAAACGGTGCGAGCCTGGACGAATAACTCAAAGCACAGCAAAAGCCGGGAGTCTAATTAATATGTCTCCCGGCTTGCTTTATGTGAATAATTTCAGACTGTTATGCCGTCGATCTCTTCCGTGAGCCTGCAGATCTCGTCAATGACGGATCCGATGTAGTCTATGGTCGCGTTGAGCGGTCCGTCCGTGGTGATGTCGAAGCCTGCGATCTTAGCAAGGCCGACAGGATCCTTGGTGGCTCCTGCGGAGAGGAATCTCTTCCAGTCGTCCACTGCGGGCTGTCCCTCGTCGCGTATGCGCAGCATGGCCTGAGTGGCGACAGTCAGACCGGCGCTGTAGGTGTAGGAGTACAGTCCCATGTAGTAATGAGGCTGTCTCATCCAGGTAAGCTCTGCGCCATCCGGGATCTCCACCGCATCGCCCCAGAACAGTTCAAGGTTCCTGCGGAAGATGTCGCTGAGGATGTCGGCGTTGACGCTGCCGCCCTCGTCGATGATCTTGTACACCTCACGCTGGTACCAGGCTTCCCTCAGGTGGGTGACGAAGTTGTGATAGTAGGTGTTGCTGATCTGATTTGACAGGACCCATCTGCGGAAGCGGGGATCATCACTGGTGTTTACGAGCTGGTTCGCGAGGATCAGCTCGTTCATCGTGGACGGAGCTTCGACCAGATACATTGAGGGATCGTTATCATAGAAGGACTGTGCTGCGTCGCCGTACATTGACTGCCCAGCGTGACCCAGCTCGTGTGCCAAAGTGAACACGTCAGACATGCGGTCGTTCCAATTGAGCAGGATATAGGAATTCTGGCGGTAGATGCCGGAGCAGAATCCGCCGGTGCTCTTGCCTATGTTCTTGGCGAAATCGACCCAGCGTTCCCTGTAAGCCCTGTCGATCATCTCAACATAGTCGTCTCCGAGGATGGAGAGTCCTTCTCTGATGTACTTATGGGACTCTTCTATCGTGACCTTGGGATCGTATTCCGGATCCACGGCTATCTTGAGGTCCGCGAATGTCATCTTATCCAGACCGTGCTTTTTTCCAAGAAGGGTGGCGTATCTCCTCATATGGGGAGCCAGACGCTCGGTGATGACGTCTATCTGACGGTCATACATCTCGCGGGTAACCTTCTGACCGAACAGCAGGCTGTCGAACACGTTGTCGAACCCGCGCAGCTCAGACATGGTCTTGTCATACGTCACGCATGCGTTGTAAGCGGCGGCTGTGGTGTTCTCGTACTTCTTAAGGGTGCCGTAGAACGCCTTGAAAGCGGCCCTGCGGACGTCCGTATCCGCTTCAAGCTCGTAATCGTCTTCAAAGAGAGAATAGCCCAGAGGGTATTCTTTTCCGTTGGCTGTGAACGGATCAAAGGCTATATCAGCCAGTTTGAGAGTGTTATAGATGGTGTAGGGCACTTCCAGAGTCCTGTCGAGAGCAGCGAGCACCCGCTCTGTCTCGGGACTGAGCATGTGGGCTTTCCGGGCGATCAGGTCCTGCAGGTATACCTTGCATCCCTTTGCCATACCTACAGCCTTCTCAAGCTCCGCGTCGGGAGCCAGGAGGATCTCGCTGTCGATGAACGCGGTGTCGGTGAACATGCGGGTGGTCTCATCGCCGATCTTCTCGTTGAGCTCGCGGATCGCGTTGTCGGTGTAGTCAACTTCCTGGGCGAGTCCGGTATAGGACATGATCCGGATGACTTCTGGGATGATGCGCTCCTGCTCGTCCAGGCAGGCTACGATGTTCTCGGCTGTGTTAAGCTTTCCCTGATAGGTCTCGACCAGTTTCTTTACGGCAGACTTTGTCTTTTCCAGGGCTGCCCACATGGCATCGTCATTGGGATAGATGAGTGTAAGGTCCCAGGTCTCTTCGACCGGGACGTCTTTTCTTTTGAGAAGTTCCATATTTTGTTCCTTTTTTCGTTGTATTGATCAATGATGGAAAAGCCTGAACGGGATGAACGAGACGACCATCCCGTATCTGTCGGCGGTCTCAATGACGTTGTCGTCGCGTATGGAACCGCCGGGGACGGCTACGTACTGCACGCCGGATTTTCTGGCGCGCTCTATGTTGTCGCCAAAGGGGAAGAACGCGTCGGAACCGCAGGTGAGGCCGCTCTGGGTGGCGATCCAGGCTTTCTTTTCCTCAGAGGTGAGGACCTCGGGCTTGACCTTGAACCACTTCTGCCATTCGCCTTCTCTGAGGATATCCTCGTACTCATCTGAGGTATATACGTCGATCGCGTTGTCGCGGTCGGGTCTGCGGATCTTATCGACGAACTGCAGCCCCAGGACCTTCGGATGCTGGCGCATGAACCAGTTGTCCGCCTTGCTGCCGGCGAGGCGGGTGCAGTGGATCCTGCTCTGCTGGCCGGCTCCGACTCCGATGGCCTGTCCGTTCTTGACGAAGCAGACGGAGTTGGACTGAGTATATTTGAGAGTGATGAGAGCGACCTTGAGGTCTATCCTGGCCTGATCGGTCAGCTCTTTGTTTTTGGTGACGATATTGGACAGGAAGCTGTCATCTATCTTGCAGTTGTTGTGTCCCTGCTCGAAGGTGATGCCGAATACGTCCTTGTTCTCCTTCTCGGGGCAGAAGTAGTCCGGATCGATCTGTACGACATTGTACCCGCCGTTCTTTTTCTGACGCAGTATCTCAAGAGCTTCGTCAGTGTAGCCGGGAGCGATTATGCCGTCGGATACTTCATTTTTGATATAGGACGCGGTAGCCGCATCACAGGTGTCGCTGAGCGCCGCCCAGTCGCCATAGGAGCAGAGACGGTCTGAGCCTCTCGCGCGTATATAAGCGCAGGCGATGGGTGAGAGCTCTGCCTTCTTCGGCACGAAATATATGTGTTTCTCCACGTCGCTCAGCGGAAGACCCACCGCAGCGCCGGCGGGGGAGACATGCTTAAAGGATGCAGCGGAAGGAAGACCCGTGGCTTCCTTGAGCTCTCTGACAAGCTGCCAGGAGTTGAGGGCATCCAGGAAGTTGATGTAACCGGGCTTGCCGCTGAGAACCGTCACCGGAAGGTCGGAGCCGTCCTTCATGAAGATCCTGGCCGGTTTCTGGTTGGGGTTGCAGCCGTATTTGAGTTCAAGTTCGTTCATCTTCAGTCCTCCAGATGCTTGTTGAAGAGGCGCACATCACCGTTGACGTACGCATACAGAGAGACCTTATTGTCGGGATTCATGGCATTCCAGACATCCTCAGGCTCAGCCATCTCTATCTCGATCGGCTCGCCTTCAAAGCTCGGAAGCGGGTCGCCGTCGCACTTATAGGTGCTGATAAAATAGCCTTTGCCCTCATCGCAGCCTTCATAGTCATAGAAGCAGCGCAGGCAGCGATCTCCGACTTTCTTGAGAATGGAGATGGTAAAACTGCCGTCCTTATTGAGGATAGCTGATATCCTCGGTGTCCAGTTGGGACCGTCCGGTTCGTATTCGCGGGTGGCGAGAGCCTTGCGGAAGTCGCCGGTCTCAAGGATGGTCTCGGTCTGGTCTCCGTTCGTCACCACCAGGCTGTCGCCGAGACGGGCAACAGGGCGGTAGATGATCAGGCTGGGATCTGTGACCTTGGCAGGATCAAAAGCTTCGGTGCGGATGCCGTCGTCAGTAAGCGAGAAGATGCGGTTGCGGCTGTTCTCGCTGCGGCCCATTATGAAGTAATAGGCACGGTCCCTGCCTATGACCAGGCCCCTGCCGGGATAACTGTTGTTTCTCAGAAACTCAAGAAAATCGGTCATTTCGGTTCTCCTTCTTCTGTGCGTTGGTTTCAGTGTGTGCTTTCAGGTATTACCGCTTAAGGTTAAAACATCCGGCTGTCATATACAAGCAGCCGGATGTTTTGTTTGTGGTTAGGATCAGCTGATATTTCCGGGCAGCGGGATCCAGTCAAGGGAAACGAGCGGGATCCCTTTGTACTGATCGCGATGGTCACCTTCGATCAAAGCGCAGGCGATCACGCAGATCTCGACGCCGATCTTGCTGCACAGTTCCATCGCTGCGTCTATCGTTCCGCCGGTGGAAACGACGTCATCCATGAAGCAGAGCTTCTTGCCCTGGAAGCGGGCGTATTTCTCTTTACCGATCCAGAGCTCCTGCTTTCCGTGGGTGGTGATGGAATTCACTTCCACTCCGACAGGATCGATCATGAAGGCTTTCCTGCTCTTTCTGAATTCAAGATACTCATCGAATCCGAACTCGGTGCAGGTGGCTTGTGTGAGTCCGCAGGACTTTGTCTGTACAGTGACGAAACCGTCAAAATCATAGGGGGCGAGTTTCTTCCTGAGCTGAGCCGCAGCTTCACGGTTCCAGCGCGCTTCTCCGGTCATATCGAACGAGTAGATATAGAATCCGTCGCCGATATCGAGAAGCGGAAGGTCTACCGAGAAATCAGGGGACAGATGTACCGTATACTTATCTGACCAGTTCTGCATCTGATGCTCCTTATACAAGACCGACGAGGTATCCGAAATAGCGGGTAAGAACGCCGACGACCATTCCGAGGAACGGGTTCTGAGACCATGCGGTCACGCCGAGTGCCATGTAACCGGAGATGGGGTTCTCGGATGCGGCAACAGCCTGAAGGTTAGGAGCAAATGTAAGGGCAAAGCCGATGACGAGCAGGAATCCCGAGATGCTCTGTGCGGGCAGGTATTTGCCGAGGCGGCTCACAAGTCCGGTGAGGACGAGGATGCCGCAGACGAGCATGAATACGATGCCGCAGGCGACAGGCCAGGGTGCGCCGGCTGTGCCGGAGATTATGGCTTCGATCGGAGGTCCTCCGAAGAGAGCGCTGGGGATGTCAGCCAGGGAGTTGATGATGGACAGGTGGTCGTAGTTCTGTGTCATGCCGGCGATGGATGCGGTGATGCCGCCGAAGGAAATGTTGGCGCCGATGTTCAGCATGACGATGCTGAGAGCACCGAGGATGACCTGGGTGTTGATCGTGGGCTTGATGAACTTGAAGTCAGCCCAGTACTCTTTCTTCCAGAATCTCCATTCCGTGCTGCTCTCCATGGGCTCGCGGCCTTCTTCCACGACTGTGGACAGATCGACGCGGCGCTTCTGCAGGAAGAGGAAATCCAGGGTCGACAGCACGACGGACACGAAGATGGTCCATACGACGCTGTTGGAGTTGCCGGTGGTAACGCAGATCGCGTATGTGACGATAGCGGATACGACTGATACGATGGTGATGCGCTTCTCCTGGCCGAACATATCCCAGGATACACCGGCGAGGATGAGTCCGACACCGGACATCATGCCCGAAACGACAGCGGGACCTGCGAAGTCAGCGATCTTGGATACGCCGCCGCAGAGGCCGAGGATCGTCATGATGCATGTGGCCATGAGGATGGAGCTGATGTTGTTGCGAAGGTTCTTCTTTACGCTGGCAACAGTGATCGTTTCAGCCTGGCCGGAGATGGGGGTCACGGAGCCGGTGAGCAGGTTGCCGAGCGCTCCGATGAGGTATGCGAAACCGGTAGGCTTAAGAGCGAATCCGCGTGTCTGCGCATAGAGCAGCTGCGGGACGCCGTTGATGATAACGGCGATCACGGCGAGGATAAAGGGGCCGATCTGACTTAGAAAACCCATGGAATGCCTCCTAAAAAGAATTATTTAAACCTAATACTGCTTTTCAGCAGTTTGCTTATGTTTATTGAATAAAACTGAAATATCGGAAGGAAATGCCGCAGCTGAAAAACTGTGTCAGCGCCGTGCGCCTGGCGTGTGATCTCTTATTATCCCGAATATCAGGAAATAAACGACCCGGATGCTTCTGCGTATGCTTACACTTTCTCATCCGGGTTACAAGAATGTATTCTTTTGTCAGAAGGAAGGTCTATGATCGTGCAGTTTGCTCCGATAAAGAACTGTGATATGGAGATTCTCTTGAGCCTGACAAATACCTGCATCCGGAAGCCCTCCTTGCGTCTGAAATAATTATAAGAGTCGGTGACGAAACGTGTCTATTGACGAAACAGACAGATAAGAAGCGGGATAAAAACGATACTTTTAGTACAGTTAACATGTATAATTGACTTCGTTGTTGAAGGTTCCGGCCCGATGTAGAAAATGAATCCGCAAAACAGCGTTGTTTTGTTAAGAATGCTGAAAAGGCGCGATATGACTTTGTATAAAAAGGAGATAAAAATGGATAAAAAAGCTGTCAGAGCATTGTTTAAGAAGTATGTCGAAAAGCTCAGGATCACGCCCGTCTGGGACGTCAGGCTGGAGTTCGTGGAGGATCCCGGCTGGAAGAAGACGGGTGACTTCAAGATAGACTGCGATGACCGCAAGGCGATCCTTATGATCAACGCGGCGGATCCGAAACAGGAGAACACGGAAGAGGTCATACTACATGAGCTCATGCATATCAAGATGTATCCTCTCGATCAGGTCACGGAATCCTTGATCACATCCACTTACGATGAGGGAACGCCGGCATATGAGTTCGCGTACAGCCAGTTCTTCACTGCTCTGGAACAGACAGTAGAGGAACTTACGAAATGCTTCCTGCTGGAGTTCGGAGAGAACAAGGAGTTTTCCTACGGAAGATGCAGCAGGGAAAGATCTTTCAATGACCTGTACGATGGCCTTAAAGGAATAACCTGAGCACGGTGCCTCCGGGAATGGGCATAGTCGGCTTCCGGAAGGTTGACCCGGCTTAGCTCCTCAGAGTGTCGGAAAGAGCGGTCCTCCTGAAGAGAACTGACAGAGCAGATGCCAGGCAGTACTGAGATACGACAGAAAACGGCATTTTCGGGGGAATGATATTCTCCCGCTGAGGAAGTGCCGCTTTTGCATGGAAGGGTATGTATTATACTGATATTATGATGGAAATACCTGAGGTGTGTTTTAAAAGAAGGACCGATACAGGATATGTCAGAAAAAAGTGAAAGAAGGACAGTAAATGAGCTTTTAGCGATGGCTCCTGTCCGGCACTGCCTGATCCTGGCAAGCGCCGCGGTCATCCTGTTCCACCTGATGACCAGGAACATAAGGGCAGTGAACGTCTTTTTCAGTGAACGGCTGGTGCAGCCTGCGCACAGAGCGATGTCCGTATTCTTTGACCTCTTTCCGTTCTCTTTTGCAGAGATTCTGATCGGCATATCAGCTGCGGTATCGTTGATCTACATCGTTTATTCCGCTATACGC
>JAFZZV010000243.1 GCA_017828855.1 Oscillospiraceae bacterium
CCATGAGCTGTCTGGTGTTTTCCTTCAGTTTCCTCTTCTCGGCTCTTTTTGCCTTGAGCGACTTTTTGCCGGCGTTTTCAGGCATCTGCTCAAATATCGATCCGCTGTCGCCGGAACTCAGATACTTCTCCACATCCTCCGAGACGTTCCAGTCGAAAACATTCTCCGATCCTTCCTGGACTTCAGCGGGCTGAAACGAGCTCTCGTTGTCAGGCGAGAGTGAGAAGGTCTTTTGGTCAGCTTTTTCAGTGTCCTGCGGAAGATCTTCTTCGTGATCATCCTGATAATCATCCTGATCATCATCTTCTTCCTCCACTTCTTCCTCATCCTCAGTCACGGCATATTCCTGTTTGAGTTCGTCCGGTATCACGGGACGGACGGGAACATCCGTTCCGGAGAAATCAAAGGAAGGGATATCGTCTTTCTTGACATCCTCTTCTTCCTGTACAGGTGCCGGAACGCTGTCAAACCTTCCCCCGCTGGTGAAGACTGTGGGCTGGATGGGGGCGCCAGAGGCCGGAGCGGGACTGCTGCCCGGTTTTTTCTCGCTTTCCGGGTCGTTCAGTTTCTGGTTGACTCTCTCCAATAGCTGAGACAGATAATCGTTGTTGTCTGGCATGATGATCAGTTATCCTCCGTGAGTTTTTCACCGGTGAGAAGGCTGAGGTCGTTTCTGAGAAGCTGCTCGGCCTTGTCTATAAAATTGTCTCTTACAGTATTTGCAGCGCTGAGGGAAGGCACATAGACCGTGAGGGAATAGAGAGGTCCCTCAGTAAGGTCGGAGATAGAGCACCTGACCTCATAGCCCGTGCCGGTTTTCCTGATCTCGACCTTGTTGTCGTGGCTCCTGCGCTCGTGCTCAGCGAGATACCGCAGCGAATCTCCGGCTTTGCTTCGCACGGAAAAGGGAAGATCTCCGGAGAGAAGCGCTGCTATCTGCTTTCCGCTGTCGGAGACGGTGTAGCAGCCGTCGCTCAGTATCAGATGGCCGGAATCGGTCAGCTCGGTAAGAGCTGAGATAAGCTCGAAATAGTTCACCAGACCGTCTTTTGAGACGGCGGAGACGAGCACGTCCTGGGGGACCGGCTTATCCTGGTTGTTTATAAGATAGCAGCACAGGATCTTGACCTCCGAATGTGAAGTAAGACCGCCCGGTGCTATCCCTGCCACAAAAGCGTCGTTTTCCATGCGCTTGATTCCTTCCTTCCGGCATAGTATACCACAAGGTAATGCTTCAATCATTTCATTTTGGCAGGAAAGCACTTATAATCTAAATGCTACGGTCAGGCGGCACCGGGCTGCCGGGATACGGGCTTATTGGAACGGACAGGATACAAGTATTGAGTAGTGACATGAAGATCGCGTTCATCAACATATGTGATTACGGCAGCACGGGAAAGATAATGCTCCAGCTGGCGAAAGAGGCGACTGCGGAAGGCAACGAGACTGTTTGCTTCACCAGAAACTGGTGGGACAACAGAGGAAGCGAAGGCAACGTCTATTTCGGATACAGGACGGAGCATGCGCTTCATCATGTCCTGGGATACGTCACCGGAAGCGAGGGGTCCTTCTCGGTCCTTTCCACAATGGAGCTTATCAGAAAGCTGGATGAGTTCGGACCTGACGTGATCCACCTTCACAACCTTCACGGATGGTTCATCTGTCTGCCGATCCTGTTTGATTACATCAAGAAAAAGGACATCCGCGTCATATGGACCTTCCATGACTGCTGGCCGTTCACGGGGCATTGCCCGTATTTCGATTTCAGCGGCTGCAGCAGATGGACGGAAGGATGCGGAAACTGCCCTGTATACAAAGAGTACCCGGAGTCCCTCTTTGACAACTCCGCAAAGATATACAAAAGGAAAAAGAGTTGGTTCTCCGGCGTCAGGGACATGACGATAGTGTGTCCCTCCGAATGGCTTGCGGGCCTTGTCAGGATGTCTTTCCTGGCAGAGTACGACGTAAAAGTTATACATAACGGGATAGATACCGCCGTGTTCCGCAGGACTGAGTCGAATTTCCGTGAGAGATACGGGATAAGGGATGATGATAAGATACTGCTGGGCGTGGCGTCGGTCTGGGAACCGAGGAAGGGACTTGACGTCTTTCCAAAGCTGGACCGGAGGCTGGGCAGCGGATACCGCACAGTGCTGGTCGGGATAGACAGTGCTCAGAAAGCGGATATACCGGGAAACATCATCTGTATAGATCGGACTTCGAACCAGAAGGAACTGGCGGAGATATACTCGGCAGCCGACGTGTTCGTCAACCCGACGAGGGAGGACAACTATCCGACCGTAAACCTGGAAGCCATCTCATGCGGGACCCCCGTAGTGACGTTCAGGACCGGAGGAAGCCCCGAATCGGTCGGGGAGGGCTGCGGGATCGTGATTTCAAAAGATGACATGGACGCGGCTGTTGAAGCTGTAAGGACAGTCTGCAGAGACGCCTCGGATCATTCTTCCGAACTGGCTTCCATGGCGGAGTCTTTTGATTCCATGA
>JAFZZV010000244.1 GCA_017828855.1 Oscillospiraceae bacterium
GACGGAGCTCCTTGAGGAAGCCTTCAGGAAGATGGGCGGTACGAAGCTCCCCCTTTCTGACGTCGGCTATGAGGTAAAGGCGTTCGAGTGTATACCCGTCAGGTTCTTCTTCTGGGACGGTGACGATGAGTTCCCGGCTCAGGGCAACATCCTCTTCGACTACGGATGCACCGACTTCATCCACATCGAGAGCATAGTCTCCATAGCTTCGGAAGGAGTCTCCTATCTCGCCAGGCTGGCAGGTCTGACTCTCAAATAAAAAGACAAGGCGTCGACCCGTTCGTTCTTCGGGAAGACGCCCTAACTTTATCTTTATCGGTTCAGCCGTCCACCAGGATGGTCAGCAGGAGCCTCATGAGCATGTCCTTTGCGGGACGCATGTACCAGGGCACGATATCCCTGACGAGACGCTTGTACCCTTCCGGATATGATGTATATTTCCCTTTTTCCATGTTCTCCTCCTATAACCTGTAGTCTCTGACGAAATTGCAGGCAGCCAGCATATTCTCCGACTTTGCGTCGTTGCGGTATGACAGCATCTTGTTCTCGCTGAAGATGAATCCGCCCTCCCTGCCGAGCTCGTCACACAGCTTTTTGGCATAAGCAACGCATTCCTCCGGGGTTCCGTATGACAGCAGATCCGTAGTCATGCCTCCCATGATCGCGGCATTGGGCAGAGCCTCCCTGAACTCAAACGGGTCATCCTGCTCCAGGTGGAACGTCAGCAGGCCCTTTGGGTAATCCCTGAAATACTCCGTGAAGCGAAGGATGCTTCCCTCTGCGAATATTCGCACGTTCTGTCCCATCTCGGCGTATGTGTCCAGCAGTTTCTTGAGATACGGCCAGTAGAAACGCTCAAACTGCCTGCTGTTCATCACCGTGTGGGCAAGCATCAGTATGGATGAATCGAAGCAGTACTTGTAGTTAGGTCCTCCGGCAGCCCTGATCTTCTCATAGATCGGCTCCATGCGCTCCTTTTCCCAGCGCTCGATGAACGCGTCCAGCAGTTCCGGGCTCCTTCTCATGGCTACGGAAAGCTGCTGGATCCCGAGGAGGTTGCTCATGAGCTCCTCCACCGCGGGAACCACTGCTCCCTTCATGGGATTGTTGGGCGACAGTCCCGGAAGCCCGTACCTGTCCATGACCTTGGCCATGTGCAGCACGAACATGACGTATCTGATATACTCCGAGAATGTCTTCTTCCAGACCTTCGTGGTCTTCTGCTCCCAGCTCTCGCCGTACTTCTTCGGGAGGATCACCTCCCAGGCGTATCTGGTCGGGTCGTCCATGTATTCCTGAAGCGTCTCTGGCGTGCAGTGCGCGTGATCGTGAACGCCCACCACCTCTTCGTCGTAATAGTAATAGCTTCCCTCTCCGAATGCCTCGGTGACATTGAACTGGTTCCGGATGCCGACGTCCAGGATCGCGTCAACAGGGTATTTGTCCAGGAAATGCAGCACGCATTTCTCCATAAGATCGAAATCGGTCATGGTCTCATCCAGGGTATGCCCCGCGTCGAAGACCTTCCATGTGACCGCGTTAGCGAAATGCGGGATCCTGTCCGTCTTCCTGAAGTTTACGGCGTCGCGGAACAGTTTAACGCGCTCTTCCTTGAGTTTCTTGCTGTTCATATCTTTATCCTCCCTCAGGATCTCTTCCTGTCGGTCAGCAGTTTCTTCAGCACTGCTGCAGCCAGTGCGCACACGACCGCGATTACGAAACTGCGGAAGAATGTTATCTTCGGGTTGGTGAACAGGATGCTCATATCCTGAGCCCAGAAACCGACGCGCCAGAATCCCTCAAAGGCTATCACCCCGAAGGTGTAGAACAAGCCCATAAGGATCCCGGGTATCAGCTCCACCGAGAAGAACTTCTTCCCCGGAGTTCTGTACATCAGCGCGTAATAGATGATGAAGAACGCTATGCCGTATATGCCTATTGCAGGTCCGTAGAATCTGCGTGCGTAGATCTTGACGAAGTTGTTGATCAGAAATGCACAGTCGGAGCAGAGCATTATGACCAGATGTTTCCAGAGCGGCACTTCTTTCTTAAGAAGATACCGGTACACCAGATAATTGAGCAGCAGGATCACAGTGGATCCGAATACGAGCTCATCCAGCGTCGGGCTAGTCTTGTCCGCTATGTCTATGATCACGGGTGAGAGTCCTATCTTGGGCGACATGAGAAGTCTCCTTTCATTTAATGCATACACGAGATCTGTTTTCTTTTCCTGTATCATTGATCGCTCCGCACCTCGCGGAACGTTTCTTACCCAATCACTGCTGTCCGAGCAGGAGCTCCAGTGCAGGCTCCGCCTGTGTATAGTCGTAGTTCTTTTCGTTCATGTTCAGTATCAGCTCGGCCGTAACAGTCTTCACCGAGGGATCAATAGTAAGTCCGTGCCTTTCAAACAGCATGTCCAGCAGCAAGGTCATCTCCTGCATCAGAAGCGAATGGCGCTCCTCATAACCGTATCTGCCGCTCATCTTCCTGCGATCCATTGACATGAGGTAACGGTGGTTGTGGACGAACTCTCCCATGAGCGAGTAAATCTTCCTCATCCCTTCCATTGCGCTGCCGGCGGAGAATACTTCCTCATTCATTCTACCGCTGCACTCCTGCCAGTCTTCCAGAACAACGCAAGCAGTGAGGAACTCCTTGGATTCAAAATAGTTATACAGCGTGCCCACCGCTATGCCGCATCTGGCCGCGATGTCACGCATTGCGAGACTGTCGTATCCCTCACTCTCCAGCACTTTCCTAGTCTCTTCCAGTGCGGTGTCCCTTATGTTCTCGATGATCTTCGGCATTCCGACCTCTTTTTATGAACCTGTTCATAAAAAGTGTACCTCCTTTCGCTCTCACAGTCAACGAACATCCAGTCATATTCCTAGCCATTTAATGCTTGCAGTTTTGCAAAACTGCCGACATTCCGCTGAATTCTGTTCCCGCGAATACTCGGATAGGTTCCGTCGGTATTGCACGCAGCACACGCCGATGCTACATTAGATTCAGGACGGTACTGTCCGGACTCCCTTTTGAGAAAAGAGGACAATATGGAAGGATTTACTCTGTCACTCGCACTTATGGATGCGGTGCCCGTGCTGTTCTTCGGGGCAGCCATGCTGCTCGTCGCGGCGAGGTTCAGCAGCCCGCTGTTCATCACCGGAGCAGCGCTGAGCACCCTCGCGGGGTGCTTCAAAGTCCTGTGGAAGCTCATCCTCGGCACATCAAAGAAGGATGTAAAATGGCTCAATAAGAGCTTCGTGCCCCTTCAGAGCGCGGGATTTCTTCTTATGGCTGTCTCGTTCATAGCTGGCTTCAGGAGGATAAACTGGGACAACGTCCTCTCTTCAGTTTGCTCCGTGCCGGCAGTCCTTTTTTTCGTCCTGTGGGTGATACTCATGGGGACAATGGTATGGTACCGCAAAAACCGCTTCAGGAGCGACGATGCCGCCAGCAACTGGACTGCCCAGTTGATCAACTCCGCAGCTCAGGCGGCGCTGTTCTTCGGGGTGCTGCTTTCCGGCCGTCAGGGCTGAAACAGCAAAAATATACATCATGCCGGCGACGGATACGCTGAGAAGCGTCCGCCGCCGGCTTTCCGATTATTTATCCTCTCAGGGCCCGGACTCAGTGACTGATGAAGTTCTTCTCGGAACGGTTCTCACCGGTCTTTGAGTTGGTATCCTGACGGTATTCCCTTGTATATTCCGTCCCCTTTGCCGCGGCTTCCTTTGCGGAATCGGTATAGAGGCCGTACTCGAACTCCTCGCAGAGCTCGGTGTAGCTGCTGTCGGTGTGC
>JAFZZV010000023.1 GCA_017828855.1 Oscillospiraceae bacterium
AAGGATGTCGTCAATTGACGGCAACATATTATAACAGTATTCAAGACCCGTGTCAAAGGCGATTTTTGTATCCCTCAGCCGTGTCCGGTCGTGTCCGGTGTCCGGTCGGATCCGGCTTAGTGCTCAGCAGAGACTAGACGAAGAAGATGCTGAACAGCAGCATGGCGACATACAGCCCTATGAAGACCATGACGACCTTGGACGGAGGGGAGTATCTCTGCAGAAGGACCCTGAACTCCTGGTCGTTTGTGCTGATGCTCCTCAGCTTCTTTATCCTTTTCACGGCGTTCCTTCTAAGGATCTCCATTCCGAAGAGGGCAAAGAAGAGGTTGACAAGAACGCTTATCACGGAACAAGCGGAGGAGAGACTGTCCCAGGTAGCGAGTGGGATGTCCAGGAACGTTGAGCTGGTCATCTTGTAATAGATGATCATAGCGTCTGGGATCGTAAGCACCATGGACAGCAGAAGCGAGAGTATCCCTTCCAGCCACACTTTGTTGTAAAGGAAGAACAGAGGCGGAGAGAACAGAGCCGGCAGCGAGAAGGAGAACTTCCTTCCGGACGCGATCTGCTTGCAGATAGACACGACATAACTCGGGTTCTTGAGATAGTCGCTGAGATCTTTCAGGGTGACGCCGTCTATGTCGTCCGTCATCTTTATGCCGTAGATGCTCTCGGGAGGAGGAGTCCTTCCGTACAGTGTGTCTCTGAGCGCCATCAGTTTCTCCGGATCAAGATCCGGAAGATGCTGCGGAAGAGGTTCCCCGCAGTTCGGGCATACCGTATCGTCCCTTGTTATCCGGGCTCCGCATTTTGAGCATATGAAGACTACGTTGACCTTCGGAGGCTCCGCCGAGGTCTCCGGTTTTTTCCATTCATAAGTGTCCGAGTGAAGCGAGAGACTGGCACACTCGCCGTGTTCCAGATAGCACTCCCTGTGGTGCGGCGTACCGCATTCAGGACAGACGGCGATTTCGTCTGTCTCTGTGAGAGGTTTTCCGCAGTATGGGCAGTTAACGCCTTCGTAGATAAACATAAAAAGATCCTTCCGGTTTTTGCTGGATAAATTGTATTACATGCTTTATGAAATAGCAAAAGCGATTGTTTTCCGGGGAAGAACGCTCAGACGGAAAAGCGACTTTTCTGCTTCTTTTTCTCTAAAGTCTTTTTTAATCCTGCTCTTTTCTGTATAATTAACAGGCGTTTAGATAACTGGAGGATAGAATGTTTATACCGGACGAATACAGGACACGATTCGAGAATGCCAGGGCAAAAGTAGATGAAGTGATCGAGTCTGTCGATGTGGAAGAGATAAATAAGGAGCTCGCAAAGATAGACGAGCAGGTCGCCGCCCCTGACTTCTGGAACGATACCCAGAAGAGCAAGGCGGTCTTTGCGGAACAGTCGTCGCTCAAGGGAAAGCTCTCCAGAAGGAAGAAACTGCTTGATGAGTGCGACGATGCTGAAACACTGATCGCGATAGCGGAGGAGTCGGATGACGACTCTGTGTTTTCCGAGATAGAGGAGGCGCTTGACAGCCTCGAGAGCACGCTGCAGGAAGTAACGATGGCGCTGCTGCTCTCAGGCGAGTACGACAGGAACAACGCGATCCTCACGATCCACGCCGGAGCCGGCGGCACAGAAGCCCAGGACTGGGCGCAGATGCTGTACAGGATGTACACAAGATGGGCTGAGCGCCACAAGTTCGGTGTCAGGATCATGGACTGGCTGGATGGTGATGAAGCAGGTGTCAAGAGCGTGACCTTCATGATACAGGGTGAGAACGCTTACGGCTACCTCAAGAGCGAGAACGGGGTACACCGTCTCGTCAGGATATCACCGTTCGATGCCAACAGCAGGAGACAGACTTCATTCGCTTCGCTGGAAGTGATGCCCGAGATCGGCAAGGACACTAGCGTCGAGATCAGGGAAGAGGATATCCAGATGGACGTCTACAGGGCGAGCGGAAAAGGAGGACAGAAGGTCAACAAGACATCGTCTGCCGTCAGGCTTACGCATATACCGACAGGAATAGTGGTCTCCTGCCAGGTCGAGAGGAGCCAGCACCAGAACCGCGAGGTCTGCATGGAGATGCTTAAAGCCAAGCTGGTGGAGATCAAGGAACGCGAGCATCTCGATAAGATCGAGGACATCAAGGGCGTTCAGATGGAGATAGGCTGGGGCAGTCAGATCAGGAGCTACGTCTTCATGCCTTACACGCTGGTCAAGGATCACAGGACGAACTATGAGATGGGCAACATCAACGCCGTGATGGATGGCGATCTGGACGGCTTCATAAACGCCTATCTGGTTATGAACAGCAGGGGACAGATCTGAAGCGATTATTAAGGAAAAATAGATATACAAATATACAGAAAGAGATCCGGATGTTTTGCAGCATCCGGATCATCATTTCCCTTCAAAACCCGTCGTTGATCGCAAGACCGGAATTGTTCAAGCCCCGGAAAAGCAGTGAGGACAGGTATTCAGCTCGTTCAGTCCTGAAGTCTTATGTCATCACCGAAGAACGGAAGGTAATCGAAGTTTCCGAAGATCCTTGATGATATCTTCTCACCATATACCGAGTCTATCTGCCTCTTCTCTGTGTAGTTGGTCGTGATGATGGTCGAGAGAGAGGACGACAGTCTGGAGTTCAGTATGTCGTACAAAAGAGCCCTGACCTGATTCGTGGTGTATTCGCTCCCCAGATCATCCAGGATCAGGAGAGTACAGTTTTTCAGGCGCTCTTGGGTGTCGCTGTGATGGGAGTAATCCGACATCTCCTCCCTGATTCTGTCGAAGGTCCCGGAACAGCTGCAGTATACGACATCGATATTCTTCTTTATCAGCCTGTCGGCGATAGACAGGGCGAGGTGGGTCTTTCCGAGCCCGGCGCTTCCCATGAACAGCAGGTTCCTTCTGTTCGGGAAGGAGTCCGCGTATTCCAGGCACTGCCGCAGCACGCTTCCCATGTTGATCCTGGGAGAGATCCCGTAGACAGGGGAATCAACTGATGAGTATTTATCCAGCGAGAAACTGTCGAAGGTGCACATCTCAAGAGGCGAGATGCTGTTGATCCTGGACCGCTCATATTCCGCCATTAGCTTTTCCTTGCAACTGCACAGAGAGCCGTCAGGAAGGGACCCGGTATCGCCGCATTCACTGCAGTAATGCTGCTCCTCGAGGTCTTTCTTAGAGAACCCGTGCTGTGACAGCATGTTATCTATACGGATACTCTGTTCGGTAATGCCTTTCGTAAGCCGCTCGGCCTCTTCGAGATCGCCGGACATCCTCGCTCTCATCCTGAGAACGCCCATGGTCTTTCGCTCCCTCTCGGCAGTGGTGAATCCCGGGACGGAGCTGCGGATCCTGTCCTGCGTTTCCATGGTCCTCATGGCGGAGGACTGTCTTCTTTTTTCGAGTACCTCGTTCGCGTAAGCGTTTGCCGCTGCCGAATATGCCATTCTAGTTGTCCTCTTTGCTCTCGTTGATCTTTCTCACTGCCTTCAGGAAGAGCGATTCCGTGTCAAGGCTGTCATACATCCGGTCTGCCGACACAGATGCCGGGGGAGCGGAGAGCAGACGCGCGTCCGAGATGCTTCTGTATCCCTTTTTGTTCCAGTCCTTCAGTACGGATGAAATGTAGGGCAGATTGGCATCTGGGTTTCTGACAAGCACTTCGGAGATGAAAGCTCCGTCGTATCCGTAGTCTTCGTATATCTTGTTTATGAGCCTGCGATCTTTCCGCGAGAATTCTGACGTGTCGGTCTTCAGCAGGGAGGCGACCTCCTTTGCATGTTCGTACCGTTTTTCCATGAGAGCGAGCGCGGATTCCGCTGCTTCATGCGTGCGGACCCCGAGTTCGGACCATTCCCTTGCTGTGGATGCAGTCCTGGTGAGGACGTTCTTTGCGGGCTCCGTGTTCAGCCAGTATGACTCGAGCATCAGCAGACTGGGCACAGACAGTTCACACTCGGTGATTGTCTCGATAAGAAGCCTGCTCTCGCTTGCAGACAATTCCCTGCCCAGCAGTCTCTGGCTCTCCTGAAGCAGGACCGCATAGTCCTCATTACCGAGAAGGGCGACGGCGATCTGATTCTGAGTCATATGGCGTCTGGCCTTTTTCAGCGGCTTTTCCTGAGGCACCTGGACTGCGCTGGCTGTCCCCTCGACAAATAGACCGGCGTCTTTCCAGAATTCCACGGAACGCTGCGCCGCAGACTGGGAGATGCCCAGTTCTTCGGCTATGGAAGACTCATCTGCGGTCCCGTTCATCAGGACATAAACGGCTACCTTGAGGGCTGAGCTGTCTGCTGTTCTGTAGCGAGACACAAAGCACTCAGGGAAACTGATGTTTTCGGTTGAGCCGTTGATCGAGATCACTGTTGAGAGTCCTTCTTCCGGCAGTTTCTGAGCTTCTTTCCGGCGCCAAAATATCCTTGTAATTGCCGATTGAGTTAAATATAATAATAGACGATGTGCGGGTGTAGTTCAATGGCAGAACGTCAGCTTCCCAAGCTGAACACGA
>JAFZZV010000245.1 GCA_017828855.1 Oscillospiraceae bacterium
AGCAGCCTTATCTTCTCCCCGGCATCCACCGGTGTCATCCTGGAGCCCAGCGATGAGAACTTCGCTGCAAGCTCCGCTTCCGTCCTGGCGAAATAGGCTCTGGCTTCCTCTATGTCCTTCTTTCTCACGGTGACAGTGATGAACTTCTCCTGCATTATCCCGCTGGATTCCGTCGCGCTTGACAACAGTATCCTGTTGTATTCCCTCCTGTAACCGTCCAGTCCGTCGCCTTTCTCCTTCATGAGAACGGAGCCTTCAAAGTCGGATCTCCTCATCCTCCTGTCATAGATCGTGATCTTAGTCCTCGCGTTGGGATCAAGGGCGTTTAGCAGCTCGCAGTAGCTGCGGAACATGGACTCTTTATCCTCTTCTCCCGCCGCGGAGTAGTTTATGTCCGAGAACCTCCATGTCCTGGAGTATCCGTCGGGAATCAGGAATATCCCGTCCTTCCATAGTCTTCTGACCGGGATCAGATCCCGCACGGTCTTCGGGATCCTGTATCTCTCTTTTGTTCCGGATGTCTTTATGGCCTTCAGCATGAGCTCCTCCTTCTCCGTTTCTCCGAGCTCAACAGTTTCCGGTAATACGAATCTCCGGCAGACGGAAGCCTTCTCGGTTCTATGACCTCTGATCTGAGCCAAGCCCACAGCAGCTTCTCCGCCGTCATGCCGTGATAGCTTATAAAGCCCAGAGCTGCAAACGGAGCCGCCGCCATGATGCATGACCAGGACAGCGCTTCCGTTACGATCCTTCCGCGCAGCAGGAAGAAGGCCGCGGCTGCCGACGCAGCGGAAGCTATCGAGCATATAAGCTGCCTCATGTTCAGACCCATGAACACCGACTCGGTGTACTGACGTATCTCCCTGTTTATCTTTATCTCCATCACGCTCTCTCCATATCCTGATCCCTGTCCTTCTCCATGTCTTCCGCAACGATCAGCCTGTCGATATCGCTCCTGTACAGGAAGACCCTGTCGCAAAGCTTCTCCTCTATACCCAGCATGAAGCGGTTGACCTTCAGCACCGTCTCCATGAGCCTGCCCGAATCCAGTTCGCTGCTGTCGGGAAGTATGATGAGCTCATGTACCGAGCTGGGGAGCACGTAGTAGTCTCCGCCAGTGATCTCTGATATCTTCTTCATCATGCCCGGATAGAACAGCGCCGCAGCTCCAAGCTCCCCGCTTTTATTGCTCAGGACAAGCGGGTGGCTGCGGTCGGTGATCGTTCCTTCCTTGAGGAGGTCGCTGTCTTCATTCCCGTAGAGCATCTCCGTTATGTCGGTCAGCCTTGCAGGATCCCTCACACTTGAGTTCCAGACAGCGTTGTTGATGACCAGTGTCTCGTCGTAACCGTTCTTTGCCGCAAGCTCCCTGGTGACCTGGATCATGCCGCTCACTCCGGATCCCGACGGCAGGTCTATGTATGCCGTCAGGGAGAACCCGCATCCCACAGGCCTGCTCACGAGCTCGCTCAGCAGTTCCGGATTGCTCCTGCTGTTAATGAGCCTCACCCGAAGGAGGTCCTTCACGCTCCTGAAACTAAGATCCGGAATCTTTATGTCCGCCACTTCCGGCATGTGTTTACAGAAAAGGTCGACGATATCCTGAGCTAAGTCGTCCGGATCCCTTCCCTCGTTTATGTATCTTCCGTAATAGTTTTCAAGGTATATCAGCGGTATCGCAGACATGCCCTCAGGCAGTATCGCGATCCCGTGAAGCACCAGGTCATTGTTCTTCCTCTTCTCCTCTATCCTTATCCTGCTGCCGCGGTACTTTATCGGCAGATGATCCGGCACCAGCCTGCATATCTCCTGTGCAAATCCGTTGAAGTCAAGCTCCATAAAGTATCCTCCTCACAATCCCATCATCTCTCTGACCACCCTGTCCGACATCCTGACGGTGCCTACCAGGATCAGCATGTTGAATATCAGCTCTCCGAAATAGCTCCATACCATCGCCGCGGGTGCCAGCGTGCTGTCAACTGCAGGCGGTGTCGCAGCGAACACCGAGAATATCACGCAGCCGAGCACCGTGACAGCTCCCTCCAGGCATACCGCAGCGAAGCTCTTGAGGAAGCTTATCCCCACCGCTCTCGTCGGCTCTCCCGCGAATGCGGACAGCGGCACCGGCGCTACCGCCGTGTACAGATACACCCGGAAGAACCTTCCGTAGACATTCAGTATCATCGTGAACGACAGCACCCAGACCAGAAGTCCGCCAATGAGAGTGACCGCCCATAGCGGCACCGACTCAAGGAATCCGCATCCTTCCACCGCCGTCACGATCTCCTGCGGCAGCATCACGTCCTGTACCGCGCCGAATCCTGCGGACCGCATTATCCCGGATATCATTCCCTGTACGATGTCCATGAGCGAGACCATGATCTCCATTCCATAAGTGACCGCAGCTTTTGCCGCCGCGAACCTCACGAACAGCTTTACTGCGTGCTCGGGCCTCTTCAGTTCCGCGACCGAACCGCAGGTCTTAAGGACTCCGGTCAGGAAGAACAGCACCAGCAGTGCGTAACCCACTGCCTGCATCGCGCCGTTGACGTCCAGCATTACCCTCCACACCGCTCCGTCCCTGAACTCCTGCGGCGGCAGGGAAAGTATCTCCCACAGCTCCGTCAGTTTCCCGTTCCAGATCTGCAGCGCACGGTACATGTTCTGCACTATCCAGTTTTCCGACACTTATCCTCCTTTATCTCTTTTCGGACACAAAAAAAGAGAGCCCGAAGGCTCCCTGATATTCATGTCGTCTGTCTTTGTCCCCGCTGTCAGATGTGTCATACGCACCTGAAAATGTATATTTCAGGCTCAGCCGCATCTGCTTCCGACGGTCCTACGGGATCAGCCCAATCCTCATTACCTCGGAACACGGGGAAATATCTGTTTATATACTGCGCAGAAAATGATCCGTTCCGGCTTGTCAGTCGGTCCTCATGACCCTTCCGTAGCCGACGGTATGCTGTCCCTGCTTGGCGAGGAATCCGGATCCGGCGCTGACTTCCACCGGCTTCTCAAGATCTATGATGGCCACGAAGTCGTCTCCGGGCTCGTGCCGGTTCTCGCCGTGCAGCCTCACAGTCCCGGTTATGTCTGTCACTCCGAACCAGAAAGTCAGCTTTGTCCCGTCAGTAATGGACTCGGGCCTGCCGTCCGCTTCCTCTTCCGTGTACTTGATGTACCTGAACTCCGCCCCGACCCTTTTGTGTCCGGTCCAGTCCTTTGCCGCAGTGATGTACTGTCCGCGCATCACGTTGCCTGACGGCACCCCGGTCAGCATGAGTCCGACACAGTCTCCGGGTCCGGCACTCTCGACCATCTCTCCGAAGGAGTGTATCTCCGTGACCTCAGCCATGAAGGGGCTCTCGCTATAGCCGCAGATCCCGACCACGTCACCGACCTCGACGGATCCGGTACGGATCCTGCCTGTGACTACCGTGCCGTTTCCGTGCTCGGTGTATACCCTTCCGACAGGCATGCAGAGCTCGTCTGACTGTTCGCTCTCCGGCACCACGAAGGAATCCAGCACGAACTGCAGCTCCCTTATCGCGTCTATCCAGAACAGCCTGTTCTCCTCGTCCTTTACCGACGCGAGAGCAGAGCCCGATACTATGACAACGTCATAGAATCCGTATCCGATGAGGAGATCCTTTATCTCATCCTCCTTGGCTCTGATCTTCTCCTCGGTGACCTCCTTGAGGTCGCACTTGTTGAGGAAAACGACCAGACCGGAAAGTCCCGCCATCCTGGCAGTGTAGAGATGCTCTACAGCATCCTCCACGGGATCCGTGACACTGAGCACCAGTATGCCCGCGTCAGCCTCGGTCATGCCCCTGATCTCGTTCTTGTAGTATGTCAGGTCTCCGGGGCAGTCTATGTGCACGAACTTCCTGAAACCGCTCTCATACTCGATCAGTGACGGCTCGACCGTCATGTGCTTGAGTCTCTCTGTCTCGGCGGAGTCGAGATCCCAGGGCAGGTATTCCCTTCCCCCGAACTCCGTGTTGAGGGAACTGAGCGCCCAGGTCAGCGTCGTCTTGCCGCCTCCCTTGGGTCCGAACGCCGCAACATTGAGCCTGTCCTTGACTATAGGCTCGACCGGCCTCGTATTGAGCACGCTCAGCAGCGCGTCGAAGCCGTTCTCATCCGACTCCTTCTCCGGTACCGCAGGTCCCACAGCAGCTATCGCATCAGTGTCCAGCTCCACCGGATAGAGCACCGGTTCGTTCTCCGGCTGTTGTACATTCTCTCCCTCAGCAGGCTCTGTATCCTCAGTGCCGCCTTCCTCTATCTCATCGTCATCATATTCTTCATCGTCTTCGTACTCGTCATCTTCGTATTCATCATCGTCGTCATCTTCGTACTCGTCATCCTCGTATTCGTCTTCTTCATCATACTCATCGTCGTCTTCGTACTCGTCATCATCCTCGTATTCATCGTCATCATCGTATTCATCGTCGTCTTCATCTTCGCTTCCGCCGTCATCCGCATCAGCTTCAGATCCGCTGACTTCTTCTGAAGCAGCTTCGGTATCAGCGCTCACAGGCTGAGTCTCCTTTTCAGGCTCATCCTCGCTGTAGAACTCCTCCAGGGTGACGTCGCGGAACCCTTCCGGAAGCATATCCGGATCGGGACCAGTACGGACCTCCGCGTTCTTTGGATCGTTAACGTCGGCTGCCGCCTTGCAGACCGCCCACTCCAGCCAGCTCACCACGAACGCGAAGCCGGCGAATGCTGCGACCGACCAGCTCTCTCCCGCCGCCTTGGACAGGAAAGTCCCCATCATCAGGGTACCCAGCAGGGCGAATACGAGCTGGAAGATCCCAAAGAAGAACCCTCTGAACAGCAGGATCAGTAATAGCAGCGCCGCAAAGAAAATCCATATCACGGTGAAGACGGTGTTTATGTCGTCAGACAGCACCGTATCGAAGCTGTGTATGGTGCTGCGGAATACCGTCCAGCCCAGCAACGCTATGCAGATGAATATGACGAATCCCCTAAACTGCGCTCCGGAGCGTTTCTCCTTTACGGCGTAGGCGCCGTGTATCATTCCGAGGAGTATTGAGATACCGAAGAAGACGAGCATAAGGACGGCATCCGCCCACCAGGGCAGACCGCCTGCGAACCCGAAGACCGGATCGAGCACCGGCTTCAGGAAGGACCTTATGACCGACAGAATCTCAGCCAACTGTTTCTCCTCCGGATATGCATACCATTTCAACTTAATATGTTATCACAATCTCTGCCCGACTTTAATACCATTTTATGTTGTTGTTGCATGAAAAATGCATAAAACGCATATCCGTGTTACTGCTGTGTCTATCCTCCGACTATAAGGTCCAGTATCTCTCTCGTGAACGTTATGATCACTCCTCCCGCCAGGGTGAGGAATCCGTTGGATCTCTGGGACGGGTCGTGGCTCTGAACCGAGAGTCCAACCTGCACAATGCCCCATCCCAGAAGGATCACTCCCACCGCCCTTATCATCCCGAATATGAATTCGCTCAGGTTCGATACGACAGCGATCGGGTCTCCTGACGCTGATACTGCGGGAGCGCATACAGCCGCTGCAAGCATCAGTGCCGCATATGCAGCGGCTCTCTTTGCGGTCTTCTTTCCATTGTCTTTATTCTTTTCCGTCATTCCTGATCTGATCCTCCCTCCGCTCTCTGAACAGTTCCTCCATCTCCTCCTCCGTGAGGATGATGAGATCCCTCTTCTTCTCATCCTTCTCTTCTTCCTTGACCTTGTCTCTCATATCCCGCCTCTCAGCCGATATCCCGGCTATGCTCATCACGTCGCTTCCGTGCGGGAAGTCCCCGGATCCGCCCTCGCCGGTCAGCCGGTAGGACGGGTGTTTTCTTATATCGTACTTGAGATCTTTGACAGGTCTCTCACCCCTTATGAACAGCAGCGCGTGCCGGTTGTCCAGCATCCTCACCTCATCCGGGGACAGCAGTTCCCTTCCGGTCCTTTGCCAGCTCTCGGACCAGCTCCCGCCCCTTCCGCGGCTCCTGGACCTGCTGCTGACGTCTATGGTCTCCCTGCCAAGCAGCTTTGAGACGAACTCGTATGTCGACTGCTCGTTTCCTCCGAGATAAAGGAACTCGTCCGCATTGCCCACTATGGACTCCCAGTGCCTGTCGAAGAGCGCTCTCAGCTGGGAAAGGTTCTGTATGATCATGGACACAGATATCTCCCTTGAGCGCATGGTGGACAGCACCTTCTCGAACTGGTCCGGAAGCGCCACGTTAGCGAACTCGTCCATTATGAAGTGGACGTGCACCGGCAGCCGGCCTCCGTACACCCGGTCTGCCCTCCTGTACAGCTGCTGGAACAGCTGCGTGTACAGCATCCCTATAAGGAAGTTGAACGAGCTGTCGTCGTCCGGTATCACTGCGAATATCGCCGATTTCCGGTCCCCGACCAGGTCCAGCTCCAGCTCGTCGCAGCAGGTTATCCCTGCAAGAGACTCCAGATTGAATTTCTCGAGCCTCGACATCAGCGTTATCTGTATCGACTTGAGCGTCTTGGCCGATCCGGACCTGTAGCTCCTGTAGTACTTGAGCGCTATATGGTCGGGATCCTTCATCTCAAGCCTCTCGAACAGCACGTCGAGAGGCGAGACGTAGCTGTCGTTGTTCTCCGGCACATCTCCTGCTCTAGCCATCTCCATGACGGTGGAGAAGTTCTGCTCCTCCTCCGGAGCCTCGTACAGCAGGTAGAACATGATCGCGAGCAGCAGCATCTGCGCCGCCTGATCCCAGAACGGATCCTGCGTCTGCGAGTTCCTCGGTCTGGTGTTCTGGAACAGGTTCGTCACCAGCCTCTGCACGTCCGCGTCGGTCCTGAGATATACGAACGGGTTGTAGCAGTGGCTCCTGTCCATGTTGATTAAGTCCACCACCCTGACAGTGAATCCGCTGTCCCTCAGCATTCTCCCTGTATTTCTAAGGGCTTCCCCTTTCGGGTCCAGCACGATCATGCTGGAATCCATCTGCATCACATTGGGAAGCGCATAGAATCTTGTCTTCCCCGAGCCGGATCCCCCGATTACAAGTACATTGAGGTTCCTTCCGTGCCTCCGGCTGTCCATGCCTATGGAGACTCCCGACGTCAGTATCTTGCTGCCCTCACCCTTTCTTCCTCTGTATCTCCTATTGAGCTGTGCGGCATTACCCCATCTTGCGGATCCGTGCTCCTCCCCGGTCCTGAGATTCTTTCCGGAGAATGCAAGACCGGCAGTGACCGCAGTACCGGTAACGGACGTCAGCAGCGCGGTTCTTATGCCGACCTCCGTCACCGTTATCCTGAACGGGTCGCTCATTGACCTGTACAGGCCGATCAGCACCGAAATGATCCCGCCAGAAGCGTACGGCGCCGCCAGCAGCCCTATCCAGGCCGAGACGAAGCAGGAGAAAACAACCAGCGCGGCTCTATTCCTGAGCGAGTCATTCTTATCTGCTATATATTCTCCTCCTTTCCCGGAACAAAAAGACGCCCTGCGGCCGTCCGGTATTGCCTGTTATCATCTTTTATGTTTTATAATGGTTTAAAAGCATTAAACTGTTCTTTCCCTAACGGAGACACGGTACCATGGCGCATGACGTATTTATTAGCTACACATACGAGGACAAGACGTCTGCCGACGCTATCTGCAGCCATCTCGAAAGCAGGGGCATCAGGTGCTGGTACGCCCCCAGGGACGTGCAGCCCGGCGAGGACTCGGCCGCTGCCGCGCTCAAGGCGATCGGCGAAGCCAGGATAATGGTCCTGATCTTCACCAAGGACGCGAACCTGTCCGCGCAGGTCCTCAGCGAGGTCAACAACGCCGTCAACTCCAGACTGGCCATCATACCCTTCCGCCTCACCGACGAGGAGCCCGCCGCGGGCATGCGCTACTACCTCGCGACCGTCCACTGGATGGACGCCATGAACGAGGAGCTTGAGAGATCCATCTCGGAACTGGGCGACCTGTGCCAGACGGTCATGGACGGAAAGCCTCTCGAGCCGACTCCCTTCAGCGGGAGGAAAGACACGAAAAAGACCAGAAGGAACCTGATCATCGCTGCCATCGCCGCGGCTCTGGTGCTTGGAATCGGAGGATGGGCCGTTGCCAGGTTCCTCTCTGACTCCGACGTCTACTTCTACGATCCCGACGGCGAGGTAGTGTCATTCGAGGGAGACGACGACGGAGGTATCTCAATAGGCCACGACACCACGTCGAACGAGATAAAGGACATCGGAGCTGTATCCGGGAACGTCACTGACGACCTGTCCGTAACATACACAGAAGGAAACAACCAGAACAATATCCTCAACGGAGGGCATCTCGCCTATGACGGAGAGTGGTACTACTACACCGGAAACGACGGGGACTGCCTGCACCGCATGAAGGCCGACGGAAACTCCGATGAGAAGCTCACTGACATCCCCGCAGCCTGCATCAGCGTGTATGACGGCTGGATCTACTTCACCTCCGACGCCGCTGAGCTCTTCCGTATGAAGACCGACGGCACGGAGCTGACTTCGCTGGTCTCCTACGGCGCCGACGGCGCCAGGATCCTCAACGGCAGGATCTGGTTCGGGGAGTTCAGCCTTGAATCCGTCGCCCTTGACGGCTCAGACCGCCGCGATGAGAACGATATAGACGGCTATGACGTGCTGCTGGACGGCACATACGTCTATTACATAGATCCGCACAACAGCCGACACATCTACCGCGCGAAGACGGACGGCTCGGAAGCCGCATGTATCTGGGACAAGGAGGCTTCCAGCCTCAGGCTCGCAGGAAACATGCTGGTCTTCTATGACAACGCCAACAACTGGAGCTCGGTCTACGACCTCTCCACCGGCGAGGTTTACCAGCTGACCAACGACCCGCTCAACTCTCCCATCCTGACGCCGGACGGGATATACGGCTCCAGCGGCAGCATGCAGGTGGTGTTCGTGCCCTTCGGGAAGGTCGGCGTTAAGGTGCTGACCGAGGGATGGGCCGATACCGTGAACGTCGCCGGGGACAAGATCTTCTACCGCGACAGCGACACTGACAGGTACTTCATCATGGACCTCGACGGTTCCAACAAGAAACAGCTGTAGGAGGCTTCCATGGCACACGACATCTTCATCAGCTACTCATCTATGGACAGAAACATAGCCGACGCTGTCGTCTCCAGGATGGAGAACGGCGGGATACGCTGCTGGTACGCTCCCAGGGATATCCTTCCGGGCTCCGACTGGGCCGAGTCCATCATAAACGCCATAAACGCCTCCAGGATCCTTGTGCTGATCTTCACGCAGAACTCCAACCTCTCCATACAGGTCCTCAGAGAAGTGGACCGCGCCGTCGAAGCCGGAGTCACCGTCATCCCCATGAGGATGGAGGATGTAGAGCCCGGAGAGGTCATGAAGGGCTACCTTGAGGGCGTTCACTGGCTGGATGCCGTGGATGAGAAGCTTGAGACACACATAGAGGAGCTCTACTCTCTCTGCAAGGCCGTCATCGAGACGAAAGAGGCCCAGGAGCAGGCCGACGAGAAAAAGAAGAAACGCTTCACCGTCAGGAGAGTCGTCATCCTCGCTGCCGCCTCGCTGCTGCTGTTCTTCGGTGGAAGATACGCATTAAGGCTGCTGCGCCTGAGCGGTGTCATCACCTTCCGCAACTTCAAGCCTCTCGGTTCCGCTTCCCCCATAGGTGAGCTCTCAGCCATATACGGGACAGAGCCCGCTTACGCGGAAGGTACCGCTCCCGGCAACATCCGCGCGGGCGGATACATAGCCTACGCCGACGGATGGTACTACTTCCGCAGCAATGACGACGAGAAGCTCTACAAGATGCGGGAGGACGGCTCCGAGGCAATGAAGCTTTCGGATCACAGCGCCATGTACATCTTCGTTCACGAAGGGTATGTGTATTTCAAAGAGGAGCACGGCTATGTGGGCATCTACCGCGTCACCACCGAGGGCGAGGACGAGATGATGATCTACGGCACCGACATACCCTACATGAGCGTCATGGGCGACAGGCTCTATTACTTCGATTACTGGGACGGCCTGAGCTGCATAGACCTCACTCAGGACGAAGACGATATCGCCTTCAGCGGGGTCACCGTATATGAAGATGAAAAGTTCTACGAGAACATGTTCGAGATGTGCTTCGATGGTCAGTACGTCTACTACATCCCGCTCAAGCTCAACGGCCTGTACCGACTCGACATAAGCGGAGGCACGACCGAGAGGCTCCTCAAGGACATGGTCTCCGACCTGGTGCTCTACGACGGCCGCCTGTACTTCAACGACATGAACGACGGCTCCATGAAGGCCTACGAGCCCGATACCGGAAAGCTCATCACCGTAGCGCCGTTCCTCACCGATTATTACCAGATAAGGAACGACGGCATATACGGCAACAGCTCCTCCGACGGTTATCTCATAAGGTACGATCCCTCCACAGGCACCACATACCAGCTGTCGGACAAACAGGTCACGTATGTATGTCTCGCAAACGAGAGGCTGTTCTTCTGGGACTACAACAAATACTATTCCA